>NZ_BCPP01000349.1:0-6512 GCF_016586125.1 Burkholderia sp. E168m23 | reverse complement strand
CCAGCAGCGCGGCTGCGCCATGGCGCAGCCAGGTCGGATCGGAAATCGTGTCGTCGTCGGTGAATGCGATCAGCGCGCCGCCCGCGCTGCGCCAGCCGACGTTGCGCGCGCCGGCCGGCCCCTGCGTGTCGGGCGCGGTCATGTAGCGGATCACCGGCACGTCGGTCACGCGCGCGCGGCATGCATCGACGACGGCGCGCGCACTGCCGGCCGGATCGTCGTCCACGACGACGATCTCGTAGGTGGTCGGATCGAACACCTGCACGCACAGCGCGTCGAGGCAGCGTTCGAGCAGATCGGGCCGCCGGTAGGTCGGCACGACCACCGACACCACGGGCGGCAGGTGCGTGTCGCGCATGTTCATCTGGGCTTCTCCAGCAGGAACGGGCCGATCACGAGCGCATCGAGCGGCGAGGTCCAGAAGCATTCGATCGCGTCGCGCGGCGAGCACACGATCGGTTCGCCGCGCGTGTTGAACGACGTGTTGACGAGCACCGGCACGCCGGTGAGCGCGTCGAACTCGGTCAGCAACGCATGCAGCAGCGGATGCTGGGTTTCGTCGACGGTCTGCACGCGCGCGGTGCCGTCGATGTGGCGCACGGCCGGAATCTTCGCGGCGCGTTCGGGCACGACGTCGTACACGAACAGCATGAACGGCGCGCGCAGCGGCGTGCGCCGGCCGCCGCTGAACCAGTGATGCGCGCGGTCCTCGAGCACGACCGGCGCGACCGGCCGGAAATCCTCGCGATCCTTGATCCGGTTCAGCTTCTGCTGCATGTCCGGATCGATCGGCGACGCGAGGATCGACCGTGCGCCGAGCGCGCGCGGCCCGAATTCCATGCGGCCCTGGAACCAGCCGATCACGCGATTCGCCGCGAGCAGCGCGGCCGTCTGCGCGGCGACGTCGGCGAGCCGCCGGTACGGCAGCTGCGCTTCCTTCAGGAACGCCTCGATCGCGTCGTCGTCATACGCCGGCCCGAGATACGCGTGATCCATCCGCCAGTCGCCGCGCGCGCCGCGCATCCGGAAGTCGGTCCACAGCGCGGCGCCGAGTGCGGTGCCCGCGTCGCCGGCGGCCGGCTGCACCCACACGTCGTCGAACGGGCCGCGATCGCGAATCCTCGCGTTCATCACGCAATTCAGCGCGACGCCGCCCGCCATCGCGAGTTGGCGCTCGCCGGTCTCGGCGGCGAGCCAGTCGACCGCCTGCAGCGTCGTCTCCTCGAGCACCAGTTGCAACGCATGCGCGATGTCGTAGTGATGCGGCTCGATCGGGCCGCCGCGTTCGCGCGCCGGGCCGAACATTGCCGCGAGATCCGCGTCGAGCACGTCGTAGCGCCCTTCGCCGCGATACCGCACCAGCTTGCGCATCTCGTCGGCGAACACCGGCTTGCCGTACGACGCGAGCGCCATCACCTTGTATTCGTCGGACGAGTGCAGGAAGCCGAGATAGCGGGTCAAGCGCTCGTACAGCAGCCCGAGCGAATGCGGCAGGTTGACCTGCCCGAGCCGCCGGTACGCGCGGCCGTCGAACACGCCGTAGCTCGTCGTCGCGCGCTCGCCGCGCCCGTCCATCGTCATCACCGCGCAGCGCTCGAACGGCGCCGCGAGAAACGCGCTCGCCTCGTGCGCGAGATGGTGCTCGATGAAATGCCAGCGGAACGGCCCGTCGTGCGTGACGCCGCGAAAGCGCCGCTGCAGGTGATGCGGCGCGCCGCCCGCGAGCTGGCGCGGCGCGTTGACGATCGACGACAGGAACAGCGGATGCCACGGCGACGCGCCATCCTCGCGCGGCGCATGCGCGGACGGCGACAGCGGCAAGGTCAGTGCCGGCGCTGTGCCTTCGCGGTCGAGTTCGAACCACGGGTCGTACGAATACGCGACGTGGTCCACGTCCGCGAGCGTGATGCCGGCTTCCGCGAGGCAATAGTCGATCGCGTGGAAAGGCAGCTCCCAGGTCGAGAACGGCACCGGGCGCTTCGCGTGCTTCACGTGCGTGAAGCGTTCGTCCTCGGCCGCCGCGAGCACGACGCCGTCGCGCACGATGCACGCGGCGCTGTCGTGGAAGGCGGCGTTGATGCCGAGCGTATAGGTCGATTCAGGCATGCGTCAGTTCCTCGTGATGACGTGCGCGAACGGAAGCACGTTCGATGCGTGCGCCGCGACCGGCTCGCCTTCGTCGTGGGCGGCAGCCCGCTCGGCCGCGCGTTGCGCATGGCGCGCGCGGCCGCGCAGCAGTGCGTGCACGGCAGCGGCGACGTCGTCGACGCTCACGCCGCGCAGGCACGGATGTCCCGGCTGATTGCACACGCTGCGATAGCAGTTGCGGCACGGCACGTCGACGTTCAGCACACGGTGCGGCACCCGCCACGGCGTGTGCTGCGGATTGGTCAGCGCGTACAGGTCGACCACCGGCGTGCCGAGCGCGGCCGCGAGATGCACGGGGCCGCTGTTGTTCGACAGCAGCAGGTCGGCCGTCTCGATCAGCGCGCCGAGTTCGCCGAGCGGCAACACGCCGGCCAGCGGCACCGCGCGCGGCCCCGCCCGTTCGCACACCGCGTCGACCAGCGCGCGTTCGTCCGCGCCGCCCGTCACCGCGATGCCGTCGAACAGCGGCGCAACCGCGGCGGCCGCTTCGCCGAAGCGCTCGGCCGGCCAGCGCCGCGACGCGGCGGTCGCGCCCGGATGGACGACCAGCCAGCGCGCGCGCGTCGCTCCCGGCTCACGCGCGCCGCCGACGCGCTGCAACGCGGCCTGCAGGCGCGCGTGCACCGCACGCCGCGCCGCGTCGCCCGGCTCGAACGCCATCCGCCAGTCCGACGTCTTCGCGCCGACCGTGCGCACCAACGCGAGCTGGCGCGCGACCTCGTGGCGCACGTGCGATTCCGGCTCGGTTTCCGGCACGCGGTCGGTCAGCAGTTCGTACGGGTTCTCGCGGCAATGCGCGAGCCGCAGCGGAATGCCGGCGAGCCAGCACATCATCGCGGCGGGCAACGGATTCTGGCTGTAGACGGTGAAGATCACGGCCGCGTCGAAGCGGCCCGCCAGCAGCCGGTCGATCATGTCGAGATCGGCCACCGGATCGCCGCGCACGTCGGGATGCTTGACCCATGGCGCGTCGTAGCTCCACACGTCGTCGACCATCGGCAGATGCTTCGCGAGCGCCGCGCCCGTGCGCGACGTCAGCAGCGTCAGTTGGCGATCGGCGCCGCTCTCCTTCAGCGCGCGCAGCGCGGGCGTGGTCATCAGCACGTCGCCGATGCTGTCGAGCCGCACGCACAGGATGCGGCGGGCGCGGCTCCAGGCCGTGCTCATCGCTGCACCCACGAGCCGTGCCGGCGCACGGCCTCGCGCACGACGATGTCGGCGGCCAGGTCGATGCGATCGACGACGTGGTGCGGCGTGCGCGCGGCGTTGAGCTGCCATTCGGTCTCGTTGCCGCAGTCGACCAGGATCGTGCCGCAGCGCGCGGTGCGGCCGGCCTCGACGTCGTCGAGAATGTCGCCGATCATCCAGCTCCATTCGGGCACGGCGCCGAGCGCGCTCAGCGCGCGGCGCAGCATGCCCGGGCGCGGCTTGCGGCAGATGCAGTCACAGGTGTAGCGCGGCACGCTACCCCGCGGGTGATGCGGGCAGTAAAAAAAATCCGCCAGCGTCGCGCCATTTGCTTCGAACAATTCGGCGAGGCGCTGGCGGACCGCGCCAAGCTCGTTTTCGGTAAAGCGGCCGAGCGCGACGCCCGGCTGGTTCGACACGACCGCCAGCGGCATGCCGGTCGCGCCGAGCGTGCGCAGCGCGCGCGCGGCGCCCGGCGCGAGGCGCATGCGCGCGGGGTCGACGTTGTACGGCACGTCGTCGAGCAGCGTGCCGTCCTTGTCGAGCAGCACCGCGCCGGGCAGCCGCCGTTCGCGCTTCAGGGCCATGACGTCTCCTTCATCGGCAGCACCATCAGCTCCGGCACCACGGTGCCCGGCGGCTGCGTCAGCACGAAGCGCACGGCGGCCGCGACGTGCTCCGGCGGCTGCAGCGTGTCCTCGTCGATGTCCGGGAAACGGTCGAGCAGGAACGGCGTGCGCATCCCGCCCGCGACGATTGCCGACACGCGCACGCCGCTCGGCCGCAGTTCGGCGTGCAGCGCGTGCGACAGCCCGAGCAGCCCCCACTTCGTCGCGTGATACGCGGACGCATTCGGCCACGCGCGCTTGGACGCGGTCGACGCGATGTTGACGATATGCCCGTTGCCGCGCGCCTTCATCATCGGCACGGCCGCGTGACACATCAGGTACGGGCCGAACAGGTTCGTCATCAGCACCTGCTGCCACGCGTCGACGCTCACGTCGTCGATCGGCGCGGTCACGTCGATCGCCGCGTTGTTGACGATCACGTCGAGATCGCCGAGCGATTCGCGCGCATCGTGCACGACCTGCAGCACCGATGCCTCGTCGCGCACGTCGAGCGGCCGGCCGACCGCCTGGCCGCCGTGCCGCTCGAGCCGTTGCGCGACGGCCGCCGCGCGGTCGCCGTCGAGATCGGCGACGACGACGTGCGCGCCGTGCTGCGCAAGCTCTTCGCAAATGGCTTCGCCGAGACCGCGGCCGCCCCCGGTCACGAGTGCGGTCCGGCCGGCGAGCGGCGGTTTGGCTGGATCGTGAGTCGCGTTCACCTGCACCTCCTGTCGATGTCGGAAAACCATCCGGCTGACGGCGACACTTGTCGCGACAACCGTCCGTGGAAGAGGTACAGCGAAAACCGTGCCGGCCTGCGTGTGCCCGTGCCGCGTCGGGCGCCGGCGTCCGGTCGCTGGCTTTTTTATAACCGGCTGTAAAAAGCGGGACGAACCGGCCCCCTCAGATCGCGAGCGCGTCGGGCGTGGCTTGAGCGCGGTGCTTCGCGAGCGCGCGCAGGCAGTGCGCGATGCAGCCCGCGAACGCCTCGTCGAACCACGGCTGCGCACCCGACACGCCGACCACGATGCCGCCGAGCGCGACCCCGCCCCACAGGTTCGTATCGCCCGCGCGCAGCCGGTACGGCTCGAGCGCCTGCACGACGTGGCCGTCGCGGCCCGTTTCCCACGACAGCCGCGCCTTGGCGCGGGCGTAGGCGCGATAGTCGGCGTCCCAGTCCTTCGGGTCGGGCAGCGAAAACTCATACAGGATCGCGTCCTCGAACGCCGCGTCGTGCGGCCCGAGCGCGGGGTCCATGATCACGATGTGCAGGCAGCCGCTGTCGCCGACGAAGTCGCTCTGCAGCGCGGCGGACAGGGTCGGCAACAGCAGCTCGACGGCCGCCACCGCGGCCTGGCGGTCGGCGAACGCACTACCGCCGCGACGCGCGTTCAGGGCTTCGGGTGTCGTCGGGTTCAGAAGGTTCGGCATGGATTTCTCCAGAGGAAAACGCGAGCGCACGCAACGCCGCGATCAGGTCGGCCGCTACCGCGGGCTTGGTCAGGTACGCATGGAAACCGGCTTCGACCGCGCGCGTGCGGTCGCGATCGCGCGCATGGCCGGACAAGGCCAGCGCCTCGAGCGGCGCGCGGCCGTCGCGATCGCGCGCGGCGTCGAGCTGACGCACGCGCGACATCACCGTATAGCCGTCCTCCTCGTCGTCGCCGAGATCGATGTCGCAGACGAGCAGCGCCGGCCAGTCGGCCCGGCGCGCGCGCCACAGGTCGTCCAGCAACGCCTGGCCCGACGCATACGCGTGCACGTCGGCGCCGGCCACCTTCAGCAGCGCGCCGAGCGCCTCGCGCGCCTCGTCGTGGTCGTCGACGCATGCGATGCGCAGGCCGTCGAGCGGCTTGGCCGTGGCCGCCGCGCCGGCGGCCGGGTTCGGCACGGCACCGGCGGGTTGCATCGACGCCGGCGCCACCGCGTACATCGGCAGCGACACGTGCAGCGTCACGCCGGTATCGTCGCGTTCGCGCACGACGTAGCCGCCGGCCTCCTCGATCGCGTCCTGCAATCGTTCGAGATCGATCAGCGACAGCTCCGTTGCGTCGACGCCCGTGCACGCGATCGTGATGCGCGCTTCCGGGTCGTGGCGCGCCGTGTGCACCTCGAGCTGCCCGCCGCTGCTCGCTTCGATCGCGCCGCGGCACAGCTCCCACACGAAGCGCCGCAGCGCGGCCGGATCGGCGTTGACGACGAGATCCTCGTCCGACACATGGCGAAACACCGGCACGCCGCGCCGCGCGGCCGCCTCCGCCAGCGAATCGAGCACCTGCGACACGAGCGGGTTGATCCGCACCGGCTGCCGCGCGAACTTCGCCTCCGTGCGCTCCAGTTCGCGCTGCTTCGCCTGCAGCGACCACATCTGCGCATACACGCCGCCGCTTTCGAGCAGTTCGTCGTGGGTGCCGTGCTCGACGAGCCGGCCGTGCTCCATCACGAGGATGCGATCCGCGTCGACGATGGTCGACAGCCGGTGCGCAATGATGAGGCTCGTGCGATGCTGCGCGACGCGCATCAGCTCCTGCTGGATCGCACGCTCCGAGCGCGTGTCGAGCGCCGACG
>NZ_BCPP01000348.1:0-6515 GCF_016586125.1 Burkholderia sp. E168m23 | reverse complement strand
CGACGAACACGGCCGCGACGATCGCCGCGCCGAAGTTCTGCACGGCGACCGCCGTGCGCAGGTCGCTCTGCGCGAGCTTGCCTTTCTGGTACAGCGAGCCGGCGGTAATCAATCCGACCGCGAGCACCGACACGGTGACGACGAGCCACGCAGGCGCCGCGCCCGACGGCGGCGCGACGCCGCCCGTGACTTTCGGCGCGAGCACGAGCGCGACGCCGGCCAGCCCGAGCGCCATGCCGAGCCAGCCGCGCGCGGGCAGGCGTTCGTTGAACAGCGGGACCGCGAGCACGGCGGTGGCGAGCGGCTGCAGCGCGCCGAGCAGCGCCATCACGCCCGCATTCAACCCTTGCGCGACGGCCCAGTAGCTCGCGCCGAGATAGACGCCTTGCAACAGCGCGCCGGCGATCAGGTGGCGCGGCCATTCGCGGCGGGCCGGCCACGGCGCGCGCGCGACGAGCGCCACCACGGCGAACAGCGCGGCCGTGCCCGCGAAGCGCGCGAGCAGGAACAGGTTCGGATCGGCGTAGGGCTTGATCGCCCGGGCGACGATGAAGCCGGTGGACCAGAGCGCGACGAAGGCGGCGGCGACGATCGAGGTAAGCATGCGTGACGGGCCGCGACGCGGCCGGACAGAACCGGGAAGTCGGCCAGTATCGGGCGAAGCGGCGCCGGCGTCTTGTCGAATCCTGCACTCATGCCATGCGGCATGTGATCGTGCCGGCGGTCATCGCGCCGGTGCGCGGTGCGGCGGCGATGAGCGCCCGCGGCACGGCGATGCGCTGCGCGGAGGGACGCGCAGCGGCGGCGATCAGTCGATCGAGAACGTATCGAGCGGCTGGTTGGCGCGCGCGTCGGTCGCGAAGCGCGCGGCGAGCTGTTCGTAGAGCCGGCGTGCTTCGTCGAGCGTCAGGTCGATCCAGTACGGATCACCCGCCGCGTCGTTGAGGCGTTCCGGCGGAAACTGGATTTCGATCACACTGCCTTTGCGATACATGGCGCGAGCCCCTTTGATGGTCGGTATTGGTCGGTCGTTCGGCGAAGCGCAAAGTGTAGCGCCCGGCGCCGCCGGGGATTCGCGCGCGCCGGACAATAGTGAATTTCGCTTTCGGGGAAACGCGCCCGGACGCTGCCTGGCCGCTTACCCGGCGCAGTCAAATGGTCGTCAAACGTCCGTAATACAATGGCCGGCTTACCCATTACCAGTCGCCTCGGGCGCACACGCGATGCTGGCGGAACAACGTCATCAATACATCCTGTCGGAGCTCGGACGGTCGGGCGCGCTGTCGGTCGCGGAACTCGTGCGTTCGCTCGACGTGTCGCGCGAAACCGTGCGGCGCGACCTGAATGCGCTGGCCGCGCGCGGCCTGCTCGTGATGACGCACGGCGGCGCGCTGGCCGCGGATCGCCGTGAGCCGAGCCTGTCCGAGCGCGAGGCCGCGAACGCCGATGCGAAGCGCACCATCGGGCGGCGCGCGGCCGAATTCGTGCCCGATGATGCATCGGTGCTGATCGATTCGGGCAGCACGCCGCATGCGGTCGCGCTGGCGCTCGCCGACCGGCACCGGCTGTCGATCTACACGAACGACTGGCGTACCGCATTCGTGCTCGCGCGGCGCAACGGCAACCGCGTGACGCTGCTCGGCGGCGAGCTGTCCGACGACGAGGACGCCACCTTCGGGCTCGACACGATCCACCAGCTCGCGCAATACCACGTCGATTTCGCGTTCGTCGGCGCCGGCGGCATCACGCCCGACGGCGAGTGCACCGACTACTCGCGGCTCGCGGCCGAAGTGCGCAGCCGGATGATCGCGGCGGCGGGCACGGCGATCATCGTCGCCGACCATTCGAAATTCGGCCGCGTGACGCCGGTGCGGATCAACGGCGCGGCCGCCGCCCGCTATCTGGTGACCGAGCGCGCACCCGACAAGGCCGTGCGCCGCGCGCTGACGGCGCGCGGGGTCGAGCTGCTCGTGTGCGACTGACGCGCATCCGACATACAAGGTTCATCGAAGCGTCATCGCGCGGGAAGAACCGTCGTCAAGACTGACTCATTCACCTCGACCGGCCGCCAGGCCAGGGAGCAACGAATGACCGTCAGCGTGCGCAGCTATCTTTCCCCCACCCTGGTCCTGCTGGCTTTCGACTGGCCCGATGCGGCGTCGCGGTCCGATTTCCTCGGCTTCGCGATCCGGCGCACGCCGGGTTTCTGGTCGGCCGACGGCAAGACGCGTGCGCCGGACAGCTGGCTGCCCAACCGCCTGACGTTCGACGGCCCGGCCGCCGACACGCAGGGCGATGCGCCCACCGACCAGGCGCCGATCCAGAAATTCATGTGGTGGGATGCCCGCATCGATCCGCAGGATCGCGGTGCGTCGTTCCGCTACGACGTCTATCCGGTCGTCGGCACGCCGGCGAACCTGCAGATGCTCGACGCGCAAGCCGGGGTGTGCGACGTCGTGCTGCCCGCGCACATCGAGGACGGCATCGGCACGTGGTTCAATCGCGCGGTGGTCAGTTCGCAGGCGTTCGCGAAGCAGGTTGCTGCACTCGGTCTCGCGCCGAACGAGGCGCCGAGTGCCGCGCAGGCGCTGAAGCTGCGCACGTGGCTCGCGAACGACATGGAGCAGGTGTTCGCTCAGATGCTCGATCCCGCGTCGCGCGCGGCGTCGGCCGTCTATCATCTGACCGACACGCTGTGGGCGCTGCCCGCGTTCCAGGCGTTTGGGCGCAAGCACGGCGAAGCGTCGCTCGCGATCGTCTACGACGCGCACACGACGGCGCGCAAGGGCAAGCCGCCGCTGCCGTCGCCGAACCAGCCGGCCGTCGATGCGTTGCAGGGCCTTGCGACGCTTGCGCCGCGCGACCGGACGCACATCATGCACGACAAGTTCATCGTGACCGATGCGCCGTCGAACCCGGCGCCCGCGCGCGTGCTGACCGGCTCCGCGAACTTCACGACCGAGGGGCTGACCGAGCAGGCCAACGTGCTGCATGCGTTCGACTCGCCCGCGCTCGCCGCGCTGTACAACGAGCGCGCCCACGCGCTGGCCGGGAATCCGTCGATCGCGGAGACCGCGCGGCTGTCGCCGGGCTGGTCGGCGCCGATGACGATCGGCAGCGCGCAGGTGCGCGTCGCCTACTCGCCGGAGCCGGCGGGGCAGCGTACCGAGATCGATACGATCGTCGCCGCGATCGCGGCCGCGAAGCATTCGGTGTCGTTCTGCCTGTTCATGCCGACCGACGCCGCGCTACGCGATGCGTGTTTCGCGGCCGGCGACCGCGGGCTGATGATGTTCGGCCTCGTGAACCGGATCAATGTCGGCAGCGCGACGAAGGCCGATGCCGCGCAGCAGGCCGGGCAGACGCTCGATGCGGCGACGCTCGCGAACCTCGAGCTGTACCACCGCAGCCGCGACAACCACGACGTGATCGACGCGTCGTATTTTTCGCCGGCCACCGTGCCGCAAGGCTTCGAGCCGGAGTTGCGACTCTTTCCGGGCGAACCGGCGCCGGCTTTTCCGCCTGTGGTGATCCACCACAAGTTCATCGTGATCGATGCGGAAGGCGCGAATCCGGTCGTCTATACGGGTTCGGCGAACATGAGCCGCAATTCCGAGCAGTACAACGATGAGAACCTGCTAGAGATTCGCGACCGGCGGATCGCGGCGATCTATCTCGCGGAATTCCTGCGGCTTTACGAGCACTATCGCGCACGGGCGCTGGCGATCAACACGAAACGGCAGCACGGCACGGGTACTGATGCGGGCGCGCATGCGCGGCTCGCGCTTGCGCCCGATTCGAGCTGGGCGAAGAAGTATTACGTGGCGGGCAGCCCGGAAGAAAAGGCGCGGATCGCGCTGGCGTCGACCGCGCCGACGGACTGATGCGCTGAAGGGCTGAAGTTGGAGGGGGCGCGGATATCGCGTGCCCCGGCCGGCGACTTGCCGCTTACGCGGCGACGTAGCGGAGCACTGCGTCGGCGATCGTGTCGCGATGCCGAGCGCGCAGGCGCGGTGCCGACGGATCGCGGCCGAACGCGGCGCCGAACGTGTAGCGGTTCGCCACGCGGTGGAAGCAGAACGAGCTGATCAGCAGGTGCAGGTCGAATGCGTCGATGTCCTTGCGGAACACGCCGCTGGCCGCCCCGCGCTCGACCAGTTCCTCGAGCGTCTTGATGATGCTGACGTTGCGGTTCTTGAACGACTTCAACTGTTCGACATACTTTGCGCCGTGGATGTTCTCGATCGACACGAGGCGGACGAAGTCGCGATGCTTGTCGTGATAGTCGAACGTGAATTCGACGAGGCGGCGCATGCCTTCGCGCGGCTCCATGTCGCCGACGTGCAGCTCCTGCTCGAGCGCGCGGATGTCGCCGTACACCTTCTCCAGCACGGCCTCGTACAGGCCTTCCTTGCTTTCGAAGTAGTAATAGAGCATCCGCTTCGTCGTGTTCGTGCGCTCGGCGATCGCGTCGACGCGCGCACCGGCGAGGCCCATCGCGGAGAATTCCTGCGTGGCGACATCGAGGATGTTGCGCTTGGTTTGCTCGGGATCGTATTTACGCCGCGCATCGGACGCAAGCGCGCGGGGGTCGGACGTGGCGGCCTTGCTTCCTGCTTTCATGTGACTTTGTTGTGGTTCGCGGCGGCTTGGAAAAGGCATTCTAGCATGTGGGAAATGCCCGCCCGGCCGACCTTCCGCTCTAATCGGCAAGGCCGTCGGCGCGGTCGTTTCGGTCGTCGCGGGCGCTCAGCGGCGGCAGGACGCGAGCGCGTCGCGGGCCTGGTACGCCGTGTACGTGAGTTGCGCGGCGGCAAGGCCGGCCAGCCCGAACGTGCGCGTGAGTCCGAACGCGGCGAAGCCGTCCGGCACCGGCCGGCCTTCGGCCAGCGCGGCGGCGAGCGCCTCGCCGGCCACCGTGGTCGGCGCCATCCCGTGGCCGCCGAACGCGATCGCGTGCCATACGCCGTCCGCGTCGCGGCCGATCTGCGGCATCTTGTGCCGCGCGTAGCTCATCAGCCCGCCCCACGCGTAGTCGATCTTCACGCCTTCCAGTTGCGGATACACGCGCAGCAGGTCGCGCCGCAGCAGGCGCGCGATCGCGTCGGGGCCGCGGTCGAGCACGGAGATCCGGCCGCCCCACAGGATCCGCGTGTCCTTCAGCGGACGGTAGTAGTCGAACGCGAAACGCGTGTCGTAGATCGCGTACGGCGCGTCGATCGCGTCGGGCAGGCGCGTGCCGAGCGGTTCGGTCGCGATCACGTAGGTCGCGATCGGCAGCACCGCGCGCTCGATGCGCGGCGACACGCCGCGCGCATAGCCGCCGCCGGCGAACACGACGTCCTTCGCGCGTACCGCGCCCTGCCCCGTGCGCACGACGTAGCCGGCGCCGTCGCGCGCGATGCCGAGCGCGGCCGAGCGTTCGTACACGCGTGCGCCGCCGCGCGACGCGGCCGCCGCGACGCCGAGCACGTACTTCAGCGGATGGAAATGGAATGCGTTCGGCTCGAACAGGCCGCCGTAATAGCGCTGTGTTTTCAGCCGCTCGCGCAGCGCGCCGGTCGGGACGGGTTCCCATTCGACGCCGAGTTCGTTCTTCATCAGCGTGCGCACGCTGTCGAGCCGCGACGGATCGTCGAACCAGTTCGCGAGCATCACGCCCTGGTCGACGATGTCGCAATCGATCCCGTAGCGCGCGATGCGCGCGCGGATCAGGTCGACCGCGTCGACGGTGAGCCGGTACAGCCGGCGCCCTTCGTCGCGGCCGAGCGTGCGCAGCAGGTCGGCGTTGTCGAGGCTGTAGCCGCCGAACACGAAGCCGCCGTTGCGGCCCGACGCGCCGAAGCCGACCCGTTCGCTGTCGAGTACGACGACGTCCGTCACGCCGCGCTCGACGAGGCCGAGCGCCGTGCACAGGCCGGCGAGGCCGCCGCCGACGATGCAGACCTGGGTATCGATCGTGCCGGTCAGTTGCGGGTAGGGCTGGCGGGTAACGGTGGCTTCGTAGAAGTTCTGCATGCGTGTTGGTGACTCGTGACGGCGAAAAAAACGGACGGCGCGCGTCGATCTTGCCTGAACGCGCGCGCCGCGTCGAATGGGAGCTTCAGCGCGTCGGCCGCCGGGGTGGGGGCGGCCGACGCGTTACCGGGCGTCAGGCGCCCGGCGTCGGGTTGACCGGGCGGGCGACATAGGCCGGATAGCTGGCATCAGCCTTTTGGGCAGCTTCATGTGTCGCGTTGCGTTCGATCCACGGCGCGATTTCCATGTCCTCGTAGCGCACCAGCCGGCATTTGCGCACGAGCGCGTAGCCGAGCCAGATCGCGAGGAAGAACGGCAAGCCGATGTAGGTTGCTGCGACACCCGCCCAGTCGATCTTGTCGGCGAGGAACGCCTGATAGTCCTGGCCGAGCGCGACGACCGCGCACAGCGCGAACGCGAACAGCGGGCCGAACGGGAACCACTTCGACCGGTACGGCAACTGGTCGAGCCGGTAGCCCTGCTTCAGGAAACCCTTG
>NZ_BCPP01000347.1:0-6522 GCF_016586125.1 Burkholderia sp. E168m23 | reverse complement strand
AGCATGCGCGCACGATCCTGCGCTCGGGCGCGAAGATGCTGACGCTCGGCGGCGATCACTACATCACGTATCCGCTGCTGGTCGCGCACGCGGAGCGCTATGGCAAGCCGCTGTCGCTGATTCACTTCGACGCGCATTGCGATACGTGGGCCGACGACGATCCGGACAGCCTCAATCACGGGACGATGTTCTACAAGGCCGTGAAGGAAGGGCTGATCGATCCCGCGACGTCGGTGCAGGTCGGCATCCGCACGTGGAACGACGACTTTCTCGGGATCGAGCGGCTCGATGCCGCGTGGGTGCATGACCATGGTGCGCGGGCGGCGGTCGAGCGGATCGTCGAGATCGTCGGCGCGCGGCCTGCGTATCTGACCTTCGACATCGATTGCCTCGATCCGGCGTTCGCGCCGGGAACCGGGACGCCGGTGGCGGGCGGCTTGTCGTCGGCGCAGGCGCTGGCGATCGTGCGCTCGCTCGGGGCGGTGAATCTGGTCGGAGCGGATGTGGTGGAGGTGGCGCCCGCGTACGATCATGCGGACATCACGGCGATCGCGGCCGCGCATGTCGCTTGCGATCTGCTGTGTGTATGGCGGCAGAAGAAGGTGGCGAACGCGTTGCGTTGAGCGTGTGCCACGCGGGACACGAAAGCGGCCGGCGGGGCATCGCGCCCGGCCGGCCTGCTGAGGGAGGGTGCCGCGCGTATTACTTCGCCGCCAGCGCACTCGCGACGTTCTTGTCGACCCAGGCGTTGTCGGCCACGCTCAGCTTCTGCGGAATCAGCTTCGCCGCGTAGAACGCATCGGCCACACCTTGCTGCGCGGCGACGATGCGCTCGTCGAGCGGCACCGCACCGAACGGCACGCGCTTGATCCACGTCTCGACGAGCGCCTGCGGCAACCCGACCTTCGGCGCCAGCAGCGCGGCCGTGTCGGCCGGATGCCCGTTGACCCACTGGCCCGTTTCGCGCGCCTGTTTCAGGATCGCGCCGACCACGTCGGGATGCTGTTGCGCGAAACTCCGCGTCGCCTCGTAGAAATTGTTGGTCGCCGCGAGCCCCGTGTAGTCGGACAGCGTGCGCACCTTCAGCGCGCTCTGCGCGGCCGCGTAGTACGGGTCCCAAACCGCCCACGCGTCGACGTTGCCGCTTTCGAACGCGGCGCGCGCGTCGGCCGGCGGGAGATAGACCGGCTGGATTTCGTCATAGCGCACGCCGGCCTTCTTCAGCGCCTCGAGCAGCAGGTAGTTCGCGCTCGAGCCTTTCTGCAGCGCGACCTTCTTGCCGCGCAGGCCGGCCACCGTCCGGATCGGCGAATCGGCCTTTACGAACACTGCCTCGTTGTGCGGCGCCGGCGGTTCCGCGCCGACATAGACGAACTGCACGCCGGCCGCCTGCGCGAACACGGGCGGCGGCGCGCCCGTATAGCCGAAGTCGATGCTGTTTGCGTTCAGTGCTTCGAGCAGTTGCGGGCCGGCCGGGAATTCGAACCATTGGACGCCATAGCCGAGCGGCTTGAGCCGCGCCTCGAGCGCGCCCTGCGCCTTGACGATCGACAACAGGCCGGCCTTTTGATAACCGATGCGCACGATCTTGTCGGCGCCGCCTTGCGCGAACGCCGACGCGGCGGACAAGGCGACCAGCGAGACGGCGGCGGCGCGGGTGATCCAGCGGGTGAAACGAATCATCGAATGAACTCCATGCGAGGCATCTTCGGAGAGCGGCCGGTGCCGCTCGGTTGGAAGAATCGTCGCATGGGCGATCGTGCCCGCAAACGAAGCATTGCCGATATGGATATGACGGCGTCGGCCCTATGCTTTGTCGTCGTGGCCTGCCGGATCGGACGTATCCGGCGCGCCGGACTGCCGCGCCGCTTCGTCGCTGAGCTTCTTGTCGAGGATCGTCGCGACCCGGCCGCCGAGATACGCGCCGGCCGCGGTTTCGAGCGCGCGGTTCGTCTCGCCTTCGACGAACACGGCAGCGAGCGGACGCAGCCGCCAGATCGCGTCGACCAGTTCGGGCACGTCGGTGGCCGGCGGCAGCGTGCCGGCGTCGTAGCGGTCGAGCCGCTTCACGACGAGATCGACGAGCAGCCGCGCGATCGCGTCGAAATGCGGCCGCGCGAGGCTGATCACGTCGAGCAGCTCGCGCGGCGGAATCCCTTCCTTCGTCATCGCGGCCGCCGCCTCGAGCAGCGCGGGGCTTTTCGCGACGAACGACAGGCCGCGCCGTTCGAGCAGCCCGAGCTCGGTCACGCGCGACAGTTGCGTGGTCGCTTGCGGGCCGAACATCTGCGCGAGTTGCGCGAGCGAATAGGTTTTCGGCAGCTCGTGCGACCAGCGGCCGCCGATCGCGTTCTCGAGGCCGAGGATCGAGCGCAGGTCGTGGCCTTCGTCGATCGCCTTGATCAGGTCCTGGATGTTCGACAGCGTGTAGCCGCGCGCGAGCAGATGATTGATCAGCTTCAGGCGCGCGACGTGCGTGTCGTCGTAGATGCCGACGCGCCCGCGTTTCTCCGGCGGCGCCAGCAGCCCGCGGTCCTGGTACGCGCGGACGTTGCGCACGGTGGTGTCGGACACGCGCGCGAGTTCGTCGACCGTGTACTCGTTGCGGGAATCCGGCGTGGCCTCGTCGGGCGTGGAATGAGTCTGTTTTGACATGCGGCCATTCTAGCGCGCGGCGGCAGGCTCGGGCGAGGCGGGGCGCGTGTTCGCGCCGTCGCCGAGCGGGCGCTGCAGCAGCGCCGTGTCGATCCAGCGGCCGTGCTTGAAGCCGACCGCTTTCAGCAGGCCGGCCGGTTCGAAGCCGAACGCGCGATGCAGCGACGTCGAGCCGCCGGTGCCGCCGTCGGCGATCACCGCGATCATCTGCCGCCACGGGCCGCCTTCGCAGCGCGCGATCAGCGCGTCGAGCAGCGCGCGGCCGATTCCGCGGCCGCGCTGCGCGTCGTCGATGTAGATCGAATCCTCGATCGCGAAGCGGTACGCGCTGCGCGTGCGGTAGGGCGTCGCGTACGCGTAGCCGGCTACGCGACCGTCGCATTCGGCGACGAGATACGGCAGCCCGTGGCTGAGCACCGCGTCGCGGCGTGCGCGCAGTTCGGCGACGTCGGGCGGCGTTTCCTCGAACGACGCGACGCTGTGGTGAACGTGGTGTGCATAGATCGCGTGGATCGCGTCGAGGTCGGCGTCGGTCGCGTCGCGCACGACGCAGGTGGGAGCAGTAGACATGAGGGCAGCGCGGGCGAAGTCAAAACGCTACTATGCCGGCCGCCGACGCGCGTGGCAAAGCCGTTTGTGGTTTCGGCGGCTTACAGCCGGCCGTCCGCCGCATGAACCGCATCGGCGATCGCGTCGGCGACGCGCTGCACACGCGGCGACCGGCGCACGTCCGGATGAACGACGAGCCAGATTTCGCGCTCGATGTCGCAACGCGGCGCGGCCGTCAGCTCGACGAGCGGTGCGCCGGCGTGCGCGGCCGGATCGTCGACGAGAAACCGCGGCAGCAGCGCGACGCCGGCCCCGGCTGCGCACGCGCGATGCTGCGCGGCGAGGTCGTTGGCGATGAACGCAAAACGGCGCCCGGCCGCGACGCGTTCGAGCCATTGCTGCTGCGGCGTTTGCGCGAGCGCGTCGTCGTAGCCGACGAACGGCCAGGTGTCGGGCGGCGCGTCCGCCCATTCCGGTGCCGCGCACAGCGCGAAGCGCATCGTGCCGAGCCGGCGCGCGGCGAGCCCCGGTTCGCTCGGCCGCGACAGCCGCACCGCGAGGTCGGCTTCGCGCGCATACAGGTTGGCCGCATGCATCTCGCCCATCAGGTCGATCCGCAGCGCCGGCCACGCGCGCTGTGCACGGGCCAGGCGCGGCGCGAGGAAATGGCTGGCGAACACCGGCGACGCCGATACGCGCACCACGCCGTCGAGCGCGGCCGCGCCTTGCGCGGCGCGCGCGAACGCATGCGCGTCGGCTTCGAGGCGTGCGGCGTGCTCAGCCAGGTGCAGCCCTTCGTCGGTCGGCGGCCAGCCGCGCGGCAGCCGGTCGAACAGCCGGATTCCCAGCGCCGATTCCAGCGCGTCGATGCGCCGCGCGACCGTCGAATGCTGGACCTGCAGCGCTCGCGCGGCGGCCGACAGGCTGCCGCCGCGCATCACCGCCAGAAAGTAGCGGATGTCGTCCCAGCTCATCGGCAGCGCGGGTGCGCCGGCAGAATCGTGATCGGTCGAATTTTGCACAGTAGATGGGCGCTCAGCGTGAATTCCGTTCGATTATGCACGATGGGATCATCGTGTCACTTCATTCACTTCATTCGATAGCGAGGAACGTCATGACCCAAACTGCCAACGCCATCCGGATCGGCATCGACCGTTACGGCGACGCCGGCGTGCTGCGCCGCGTCGATGCGCCCGTCGGGTTACCCGGGGCCGGCGAAGTGCGGATTCGCCAGACCGCGATCGGCGTGAATTTCGTCGACATCTATTTCAGGACGGGCGCGCACGCGTTGCCCGCGCTGCCAGACGCGCTCGGCGTCGAGGCGGCCGGCGTGATCGACGCGGTCGGGCCGGGCGTGACGGAGCTCGTCCCCGGTCAGCGTGTCGCGTATGCCGGCCTGCCGACCGGCAGCTACGCGAGCCTGCGCACGATGCCGGCCGAGCGCGTGCTGCCGATTCCCGACGGGCTGAGCGACGAAGCCGCCGCCGCCGGGCTGCTGAAGGGGATCACCGTCTACATGCTGCTGCATCGCGTGCGGCAGGTTGGCGCCGGCGATACGGTACTCGTGCACGCGGCGGCCGGCGGCGTCGGGCTGCTCGCGACGCAGTGGGCGCATGCGCTCGGCGCGCGGGTGATCGGCACGGTCGGATCGGCCGCGAAAGCCGCGCTCGTGCGCGTGCACGGCGCCGAAGCGGTGGTCGATTATCGCGAGGAGGATTTCGTTGCAGCCGCGCGGGCGTTCGGCGGCGGGGCGGGCGTCGATTACGCGATCGACGGAATCGGCGGCGACGTGCTGACCCGTACGCTCGGGGCGGTTCGTCCGTTCGGGATGGTCGCGAGCATCGGGCAGGTGGCGGCGATCGGCGCGCGGCAGACGTTCGATCTCGACGAGTTGGGCCCGGCCCGTTCGATCGCGCTTGCGCGGCCGAGCGTGCTCGGTTTCATCGCGCGCGACGTCGACGCCTATCGGGACGCCGCGCGTGCGACGCTCGACCGGCTGGCGGGCGGCATGCATGTCGAGATCGGCGCGCGGCTGCCGCTCGAACAGGCGGCCGACGCGCACCGGTTGCTGGAGTCGCGCGCGACGACGGGCGGTGTCGTGCTGCTGGCGTGACGGCGGGCGCGGGCGGTTCGCGACGCGGCTCGACGGTCGCGTCGCAAGCCGCCCGCTGGTCAGTGGTGCTTGCGCAGTGGCGCATCCTCGACGAACCACGCGAGCACGAACGCGATCGCGATGACCGTCGCGGCCGACAGATACACGACGTGCAGCGACCCGGCGAACGCATGCAGGTACGCGTCGCGCACGGCATCCGGCGACTGATGCACGGCGGCCGGGCCGAGCGCGGGCGGCAATTCCGTGCCGGCCGGCAGCGCATGCGTCATCCGCGATTGCAGCCCGTGCGAGAACAGCGCGCCGAACGCGGCGACGCCGAGCGAGCCGCCGATCGAGCGGAACAGCGTCGCGCCCGACGTCGCCACCCCCATGTGCCGGAATTCGACCGTGTTCTGCACGGCGAGCGTCAGCACGGGCATCACCATGCCGAGGCCGATCCCGAGCAGCGCCATGTACGCGTACATCGTGTGCAGCGGCGTGTCGAGCGTCAGCGTCGACAGCAGCGCCATCGCGACGCCGCCGGTCAGCGTCCCCGCGATCGGGAACATTCGGTATGAGCCCAGCCGCGAGATCAGCCGCCCGCTGACGATCGACGTGACGAGCATCCCGCCCATCATCGGCAGCAGCTGCATGCCGGCCTGCGACGGCGTCGAGCCCTTCACGACCTGCAGGTAGAGCGGGATGAACGTGACCGAGCCGAACAGCGCGATGCCGACCACGAAACCGATCAGGCTGACCAGCACGAAGGTGCGGTGGCGGAACAGCTCGAGCGGCATGATCGGTTCGGCCGCGAGGCGTTCTTCGTAAATGAAGCCGCCGATCGCGACGAGGCCGAGCGCGAGCGTCATCCAAAGCTGCGGCGACGTCCACGGCAGCAGCGAGCCGCCTTCGCTCGTGAACAGGATCACGCAGGTGAGGGCGGTCGCGAGGAACGCGGCGCCCATGTAGTCGATCCGGTGCTTCACGTGCGCGGTGTGCGGCCGGAACGCCATGCCGATCACCGCGAGCGCGAGCACGCCGAGCGGCAGGTTGATCGTGAAGATCCAGCGCCACGACAGGTGTTCGACCAGGAAGCCGCCGAGCAGCGGCCCGACGATCGTCGCGAGGCCATAGACGCCGCCGAACATCCCCTGGTAGCGCGCCCGGCGATCGGGCGGCACCAGATCGCCGATCGCGGCCATCGTGACGACCATCAGGCCGCCGCC
>NZ_BCPP01000346.1:0-6536 GCF_016586125.1 Burkholderia sp. E168m23 | reverse complement strand
CGACGGCGCCGCCAAATTGATGCGCGCGCAACCGATCGTCGGCACCGACTGGTCGCTGGTACTCGCGCTCGACAAGGGCGACGTGACGGCCGGCATGCGCGCGGTCGCGACGACGACGCTGCTGGCGATCGTGATCGTCGCCATCATCGCGGCCGCGCTCGTCGGCGCGATGACGAACGCGGCCTTCAAGCGCATCCTGATGGTGCGCGATGCGCTCACGGACGTATCGAGCGGCAGCGGCGACCTGACGAAGCGCCTGCCTGCCGACGGCACGGACGAAGCCGCGCAGATCGCGCGGGCGTTCAACGCATTCGCCGAGAAGATCAGCGCGATCCTGCTGCAGATCCGCGCGTTCAGCACGTCCGTCAACCTCGCGAGCGCCGAGATCGCCCAGGGCAATCAGGATCTGTCGGCCCGCACCGAACACGCGGCGTCGAGCCTCCAGGAAACGGCCGCCGCGCTCGAGGAGATCGCCGGCACGGCCCGCAATTCGGCCGATGCGGCGAGCCAGGTGAACCGTCTGGCGGAATCGGCGTCGGATGTCGCGCTGCGGGGCGGCACGGTCGTGCGCGAAGTCGTGTCGACGATGAGCGACATCACGCAGGCGTCGGCAGAGATCGCCAACATCGTCGGCGTGATCGACGGCATCGCGTTCCAGACCAACATTCTCGCGTTGAACGCCGCCGTCGAGGCGGCCCGCGCGAACGAGCACGGCCGCGGCTTCGCGGTCGTCGCCGGGGAGGTGCGTGCGCTCGCGCAGCGCAGCGCGCAGGCCGCGCGGGAAATCAAGCAGCTGATCCATTCGTCGGTCGAGAAGATCGAGGGCGGCTCCGGGCTGGTCCAGACGGCCGGGGCGACGATGGACGAAATCGTCGACGGCGTGCGCAACATCACCAGCGTGATCGCCGAAATCAGCGTCGCCGCGAAGGAGCAGAGCACGGGGCTCGAGCAGGTGAATCAGGCGGTGTCGCAGCTCGACGATACGACGCAGCAGAACGCGGCGCTCGTCGAGCAATCGGCGGCGGCCGCGACGTCGCTGCGCGAGCAGGCGGCGCGGCTCGCGCAGACGGTCGGGGAGTTCAAGCTGGCGGAGCGTGCGGTGCCGGCGTGACGGGCGGCTTGACGGGGCGGGCAGGCCCCGGTTTCCTGCGAGAGGCCGGCGGAGCAGCACGCGGCCGCGAAGCCGGCCGGCTGCATGCCCGCCGACGGCGGGCCGGATCGCGCCTCTATCCTGCGCCGATCCGCGGGTGCGCCGCCCACGCCGCAGCTGACTGCAATCGATCGCGGGTGGGGAGGCCGTATCGCCGTCGTTCCGGTCAGGCCAGCAGCCCGCGTGCAGCCAGATTCGCATACAGCGCACGCACGCCGAAGGTCCACGGCGCGATCTCCGTGCAAAGCCGCACGGTGTTGACGAGCGCGCCGAGCGCGGGCGTGGAGATCGTCACGCGGTCGCCCAGGTGATGCGTGAATCCGCCGCCGGGCGCGTCGCGATCCTGGATCGGCGAGAACATCGTGCCGAGGAACAGCATGAAGCCGTCCGGATACTGGTGATGCGCGCCGCAGGTCTGCGCGACGAGGTCGGCCGGGTCGCGGCTGATCTCGCGCATGTGGCTGATGCCGTCGAGCACGAAGCCGTCGTCCGCGCCTTCGACGCGCAGCGACACGCTGCATGCCCGCACGCTGTCGAGCGTGAAGCCGTCATCGAACAGCCTCACGAACGGGCCGATCGCGCACGAGCCGTTGTTGTCCTTGCATTTGCCGAGCAGCAGCGCCGAGCGGCCTTCGATGTCGCGCAGGTTCACGTCGTTGCCGAGCGTCGCGCCCACCGGCCTGCCGTCGCCGGCGACCGCCAGCACGATCTCCGGTTCCGGGTTGTTCCACACCGACACGGGCAACAGCCCGACGTCCGCGCCGAAACCGACCGCGGACATCGGCTGCGCCTTGGAGAACACCTCGGCATCCGGGCCGATGCCGACTTCCATGTATTGCGACCACGCGCCGCGGCGCTCGAGTTCCGCCTTCAGGCGCAGCGCGGCTTCCGAGCCGGGCACGATCTTCGACAGGTCGGTGCCGATGGTCGCGGCGATGGTGTCGCGTACCTCCCGTGCTTTGGCCGGATCGCCGCCGGCCTGTTCCTCGATCACGCGCTCGATCAGGCTGACCGCAAAGGTCACGCCGCACGCCTTGACGGCCTGCACGTCGCACGGCGCGAGCAAGTGCGTGGCACCCGGCGTGCCGTCGAGCGCCGCCTGCAGCAGCGGCTCGACGCGGCCGAGCGATTCGCCGGAAGCGGTGCGCGCGAGCGCGACTGCGTCGGGCCGGTCGAACAGGTCCGCGGTGGTCGGCACGGTGCGCGTGATGTCGAACACTTCGCCGCCGCGCACGGCGACGACGCTCGGGCCCGCGTGGGCGCCGTCGTGCCGCCAGACGCGGCCGATCAGCAGCGCGTGGTCGAGGTCGTGCGGCAGGCAATCGGAAACGGAAGGAGTACGCATGGTCAGCTCGGCAAGAGTCGGAGGCGGTGGGGTCAATGCGAATGGCGCGGGTTGCCGCGCTGCTCGATTACCTTCAGGTACAACGTGGCCGGTTCGAGGCAGCCGCCGGTGGACAGCTGGCCGACGAAGCGGCGATAGAGTTCCTGCCACGGCGTTTGCGCCTGCGGCACGGTGAAGCTTGCGGTCTCGCGGCGGCGCGCGAGTTCGTCCTCGTCGACGAGCACGTCGACGCTGCGGCGGTTCAGGTCCACGCGCACGCGGTCGTTCGTGCGCAGCAGCGCGAGGCCGCCCCCCACTGCCGCTTCCGGCGACACGTTGAGGATCGACGGGCTGGCCGACGTGCCGCTCTGGCGGCCGTCGCCCAGGCACGGCAGCGACGTCACGCCGCGCTTCACCAGCTCGGCGGGCGGCGCCATGTTCACGACTTCGGAACTGCCCGGGTAGCCGACCGTGCCGCAGCCGCGGATCACGAGGATGCAGCGCTCGTCGATGTTCAGCGCGGGATCGTTGATGCGGGCGTGGTAGTCCTCGGGGCCGTCGAACACGATCGCGCGGGCCTCGAACGTGTTCTCCGCGCCCGGCTCGGAAAGGTAGGTCCGGCGGAACGCGTCGCCCACCACCGACATCTTCATGATCGCGCTGTCGAAGAAGTTGCCCGACAGCACCATGAAGCCGGCGCCATGCTTGAGCGGCGCGTCGGGCGTACGGATCACGTCGCGGTCGGCGTCCTGCGCGGTGTCGGCGATCTCGCCGATCGCGCGGCCCGACACGGTCAGGCAGTCGCGTCGCAACAGCCCCGCCGCATCGAGCTGGCGCAGCACGGCGGGCACGCCGCCGGCGCGGTGGAAGCTTTCGCCGAGGTATTCGCCGGCCGGCATGCAGTTGACGAGCAGCGGCACGGCTTCACCGAAACGCTGCCAGTCGTCCAGGCTCAGCTCGACGCCCATGTGGCGCGCAATCGCGATCAGGTGCGGCGGGCAGTTGGTCGATGCGCCGAGCGCGGAGGCCACGACGATCGCATTCTCGAACGCCGCGCGCGTCATGATCGTCGACGGGCGCAGGTCTTCGCGAACGAGCTCGACCGCGCGCTTGCCGGTCGCGTAAGCCATCTGGCCGCGCTCGCGGTACGCGGCGGGAATGCTCGCGCAGCCCGGCAACGACATGCCCAGCGCCTCGGCCAGGCTGTTCATCGACAGCGCGGTGCCCATCGTGTTGCAGTGGCCGATCGACGGCGATGAAGCCGTGGTCAGCTGCATGAAGCCTTCGTAGTCGATCTCGCCGGCGGCCAGCAGGTTGCGTGCATGCCAGATCACCGTGCCCGAGCCGACCCGCTTGCCCTCATGCCAGCCGTCGAGCATCGGGCCGCCCGACAGCACGATCGCGGGCAGGTCGACGGTCGCCGCGGCCATCAGGCAGGCCGGCGTGGTCTTGTCGCAGCCGGTCGTCAGTACCACGCCGTCCAGCGGAAAGCCGTGCAGCACTTCCACCAGCCCGAGGTACGCGAGATTACGGTCGAGTGCGGCGGTGGGCCGGCGGCTTTGCTCGGCCAGCGGATGCACGGGGAACTCCATCGGAATGCCGCCCGCATCGCGGATGCCGGCCTTCGTGCGTTCGGCCAGCTCGATGTGGTGGCGGTTGCATGGCGCCAGGTCGCTGCCCGTCTGCGCGATGCCGATGACGGGGCGGCCCGATTGCAGTTCCTCGCGCGTCAACCCGTAGTTCATGAAGCGCTCGACATAGAGCGCGGTCATGTCTGCGTGCGCGGGATCGTCGAACCATTCCTGGCTGCGCAGACGGCGAGGGGTGTGTGACATGGCAGGCTGTCTCCGAAGGGCCTTCTTGATTTTGCATGCCGGATGGTACCGGTAACATCGATGGGATGTTAGCACGGGTTTTTTGCGTAGCGGAAGGGATTTCGTGTGCGCGTGGCGCAGATGCAGGCCAGGGGGCCGATGGGAGGCCGCGCATGTCGCGCGTCGGCGCACGCCCGGCCGTCGGCCCGTCAGGCGCTTTCCCGCGCGATGATCGTGTAGTCGATCCGGATGCTTTTCGACTCGGTCGGCTCGCCGCCGTCACGGGCTTGCAGCACCGCCAGCAACGCCTCGCCCGTGCGCAGCCCGATGCCGTACGCGTCGACCGACACGGTCGTGATGGTCGGGTGGCAGCAGGTCGCCACTTCGAAGTTCCCGAAGCCCGCCACTGCGATGTCGGCAGGCACTGACAGCCCGCGCCGGTGACATTCCATGATCGCGCCGAACGCCGACATGTCGCTCACGCACATCACCGCGTCGGTGTCCGGCCAGCGCTCCAGCAGCGCCGCCATCGCCGGCCCGCCGTGGCTCATCGTGATCGGCGATTCGCCGAGCCGCACGACGCGCGGTTTGCCCAGCCCGAGCGCCTTGATCTCCGCCTGGTAGCCCTTGAGCCGGTCCAAGCCGCGGCGATCCAGTTCGCTCGCGCCGACGAGAAAGCCGATGCGCCGGTAACCGCGCTCGGCCAGATGACGCACCATCGCACGGGCGGCCCGCACGTTCGAGAAGCCCACGGCGGTGTCGATCGGGTGCGTGGGCAGGTCCCACATCTCGACCACGGGAATCGCGGAGCGCTCCAATACCTTGCGCGTCGCGTCGGTGTGCTGCGACCCCGTCAGCGCGATGCAACGCGGCTGGTGCCGCAGCATCGAACGGACCAGCCGTTCTTCACGTTCGAGGTCGTAGTCGGTGTCGCCGAGCAGCAGTTGCAGGCCGTGCGGTTCGAGCGCATCGGTCAGGCCGCGCACGGTGTCCGAGAAGTTGGAGCTCGACAGCGACGGCACCAGTACCGCGACGAATTCCGAGCGCCCCGACGACAGCGCGCCCGCGGCGGCATCCGCCACGTAGCCGAGCCGGTCGATGGCCTCGCAGACCCGTGCACGCGTCTCGGCGGCCACGCTGTGGCCCGCGAGCACGCGCGATACCGTCATCTTCGATACGCCGGCAAGGCGCGCTACGTCGGACATGCGGGGCGGCCCGGCGGGCCGGACGGCGGTGGGGCTGGGCATCGGAATCGCGATCGGGAGAGAGCCGGAAAGGCTACATCATACCGGTGCGGCATATCGTCCAGGCACGGTCGCGGCGTGCCCGTCGCGGTGAGGGCCGTACTAGGGAAACCACGCGTCCGGCGACACTTGTACGTGCCTGTCGCGACGTGCTACCTTCGATTTTGTTACCGGTATCAACGTGCTGATCGCTCCCGTCGCCTCGCCGGCTTTTTTTTGCCACCGGATGTTATCGGTAACATCGATGCGTCAAACGCACTCGCCGGTACGAAGAAGATCGACATAAACAGGAGACAGACCGATGCCATCCCTCACGCAGGCCGCTGCCGCACCGGCCGCGGCCGACTCGTCCGAAGACGCCCTTTATCGCAAGGTCATGCGGCGCATCCTGCCGTTGCTGCTGCTCTGCTACGTCGTGGCCTACCTGGACCGCGTCAACGTGGGCTTCGCCAAGCTGCAGATGCTCGACGACCTGAGCCTGAGCGACGGCGTCTATGCGCTCGGCGCCAGCATCTTCTTCTGGGGCTATTTCCTGTTCGAGATGCCCAGCAACCTGTTGCTGCACCGCTACGGCGCGCGCTTCTGGATCGCACGGATCATGATCACGTGGGGCATCGTGTCGTCGTCGATGGCGTTCATCGTGCCGCTCGCGCAGTTCTTCCACGTGCAGACGACCACGATGTTCTACACGCTGCGCTTTCTGCTGGGGCTGTGCGAAGCGGGATTTTTCCCGGGCGTCATCCTGTACATGAACTACTGGTTCCCGGCGCGGCGCCAGAGCGTGGCGATGTCGGGCTTCCTGGTCGCGATCCCGCTGAGCCTGACGCTGGGCAGCGTGCTGTCCGGCTGGCTGATGGAGCAGACGCACGGCTTGTCGGGCATGAGCGGCTGGCAATGGATGCTGCTGCTCGAAGGGCTGCCGTCGATCGTCGTGGCGTTCATCGTGCTGGCGTGCCTGGGCGACGGCCCGCAGTCGGCGAAGTGGCTGTCCGCCGACGAAAAGG
>NZ_BCPP01000345.1:0-6558 GCF_016586125.1 Burkholderia sp. E168m23 | reverse complement strand
CCGAATGGCTGTTCACGGCGCTGAAGGTGGTGGGCGCGCTGTACCTGCTGTACCTCGGCATCACGCTGTTGCGCTCGACGGGCGAATTGACGCTCGCGGGCAATGGCAATGCGCCGGCATCGCGGCTGCGGACGTTCGCGCAAGGCGCGCTGTCCAACGTGTCGAATCCGAAGGTCGCGCTTTTCTACCTGGCGTTTCTGCCGCAATTCGTTCCGGCCGGCGCCCCGCACCCGATGCTGTCGCTGTTCGTGCTGGGCGCGACGTTTGCGGGGCTGACGTTTCTCGTCAAGGGGCCGGTCGCGTTGTTCGCGGGCCTGCTGTCGGCATCGATTCGCCGCAACCCGCGCATCCTGACGCGCATGCATCGCGTCAGCGGGGTGGTCTTGCTCGCGCTGGGCGTGAAGCTGGCGCTCGAACGCCGCTGAGCGCGGCCACGGCCCCGCCACGCCTGCCGGCGTTACGCCACCGGCAACCCGTTCGCCAGCGCTCGCATCGCCTCCACCGTTTCCGGATTCGCCGGAAAGAACGCCTCGATCGCGAGTTCCGACAGCGTCACGTCGACCGGCGTGCCGAATACCGTCGTCGTACTGAAGAACGTCAGCTCGCCGCTCGCCGTGCGCAGCCGCAGCGGCACGGCGATGTCCGCGAAATCGGTGCGCGCGTGCGAGTCGTCGGGCTGCCCGGCCGGCGCCGGATACGCGGCGAGCTCGTCGCGCAGCGCATGCAGCGTGCGATCACCGCTCGCGTCGATCTGCCGCTGCAACCGATGCAGGATGTGCGCGCGCCACTCATGCCAGTTGACGATCTGCGACGCGAGACCGTCCGGATGCAGGCTCAGCCGCAGCACGTTGACGGGCGGCTGCAGCAGCGCCGGATCGGCCTGCGCGACCAGCGCGCCGAGCATCCGGTTCGCCGCGAGCAGCGTCCAGTGGCGGTCCACCGCGAGCGCCGGATAAGGCTCGTGCCCGCGCAACACGGCTTCGACCGCATGACGCGCGGCATCCAGTTGCGGGTCCGAAAACGGCCGTTCGCGAAACAGCGGCGCGAATCCGGCCGCGACGAGCAGCGCATTGCGTTCGCGCAGCGGCACGTCGAGGCGTTCGGCGAGATGCAGCACCATCTCGCGGCTCGGCTGCGCACGGCCCGATTCGACGAAGCTCAGGTGGCGCGCGGACACATCCGCGTCGAGCGCGAGCGCCATCTGGCTCAGGCGCCGGCGTTGCCGCCACGTGCGCAGCAGCGGGCCGATGCCGGACGCGCGGCCGACGGACGGGGAAGGCGAATGGAGGGCGGCGGTCGAGTTCATGGGGAGATGATAGGCAATCCCGCGGCGCTTCGGCATTACCTGCGAGGTAAGCGCCGCGCACCGCCCGGGCGTGCGCAGCCGCTGCGTTACCATAGCCCCCGTGCCACCTGAGAGGCGGCGCCGGACCCGCGGCCACGATGCCGGGGCCGGACGCCGCGCACATCGACAACAAGGCATTCCAGGGGAATCCAACAATGAAAAAACTTGCCGTCCGGCTCGCCTGCGTGGCGACGCTCGCACTCGCCGCGACCAGCGGCCACGCGCAGACCGAAGCTGCGCAGGTCGAAATGAGGGCCGCCGCCGAGGCCGCCAACGAAGCGGTCGTGAAAGGGCCGACCGACATCGACGTCAAACACGAAGCCGTGCTGAAGCTGAAGGCCGGCGAATCGTTCGTGCCGGCGGCCGAAGCCGGCCGCTACCTGCGCTCGATGGGCAACTCGATCGACGAATCGAAGCTGGTCGGCCTCGTGCTGCCCGACGATCCCGACGCCGACTGGATATCGGTCGTGTCGTTCGAGCCGAGCGGCTACATCCGCGACGACGACGCGAAGGACTGGAAGCCCGACGAACTGCTGAAAAGCCTGCAGGCCGGCACCGAGGAAAACAACCCGGCGCGCAAGGAGCGCGGCCTGCCCGAAACCGAGGTGGTCGGCTGGGCGAAGGCGCCCGCGTACGACGCGGCCACGCACCGGCTCGTGTGGTCGGCGATCATCCGCGACAAGGGCGCGGCGCCGAATACCGCGAACGACGGCGTGAACTACCGGACGCTCGTGCTCGGCCGCGACGGCTACCTGTCGCTGACGATGGCGTCGACGCTCGCCGATTTGCCGAAGTACCAGCCCTCGGCCGACGCGCTGCTGTCGAACATCCGCTTCAACGACGGCAAGCGCTATGCCGACTTCAACCAGTCGACCGACCACGTCGCCGAGTATGGGCTCGCGGCGCTGATCGTCGGCGTCGGCGCGAAAAAGCTCGGCCTGCTCGCGCTGATCGGCGCGTTCGCGGTGAAGTTCTTCAAGATCGGCGCGGTCGCGCTGCTGGCCGGCGGTGCGGCGCTCAAGCGTTTCTTCGGGCGCAAGCCGAAGGCGGCCGCGGCGCCGGCCGTCGCCGATGCAACCGCTGCATCCGACGCAGCCGCCACGGAGCGCAAGGAATGACGAAGCTGTTGCTGCTGATCTTCGGCGGCCTGAAGCTCGGCAAGGTGCTCGTCTCGGCCGGCACGATGCTCGCGTCGATCGCGGTCTACGCGCTGTTCTATGGCTGGCGCTTCGCGGCCGGTTTCGTCGCGTTGCTGCTGGTGCACGAAGCCGGCCACTACGTCGCCGCGCAGCGGCGCGGGCTCGACGTCGGGCTGCCGACCTTCATCCCGTTCGTCGGCGCGTGGATCCAGTTGAAGGAGATGCCGCACGACGCGGAAACGGAGGCCTACGTCGGCCTCGCCGGGCCGTTCGTCGGCACCCTCGGCGCGCTGGCCTGCTACGCGGCCGCGCGCCACACCGACAGCAACCTGCTGCTCGCGCTGTCGTATACGGGCTTCTTCCTGAATCTCTTCAACATGATTCCGCTGTCGCCGTTCGACGGCGGGCGGATCACCGCGGTGCTGTCGCCGCGCATCTGGCTCGTGGGCGTGCCGGTGCTGATCGCGCTGTTCGTGTATCGGCCGAGCCCGCTGCTGATCGTGATGGCGATCCTCGCGCTGCCGCAGCTGAAGCGCGCGTGGCGCTACGATCCCGACGCGCCGGAGAACCGCGTGTACTACGCGACGTCGATCGAGACGAAGACGACCTACGCGCTTTGCTACGTCGGTCTGCTCGCGTTCCTCGCGTTGATGACGTCCGGCGTGCACGACATGCTGCGCGCCGTGCACGCGTCGACCTGACGTCGCTCCGATGTAAAAAAACGGCGGCCGCGCATGAAGCGGCCGCCGTTTTTCAAAGGTCGAACGTCACGCGTCGCGATGACGCAGCTCGACGCGCTTGATGTCCTTCACGATCACGAGATAGCTGAACACGGTGACGAGCGCGTTCAGCCCGACGAACACCAGCGCGCCGTTGAACGAGCCGCTCGCGCCGACGAGGTAGCCGATCGCGATCGGCGCGACGATGCCCGCCGTGTTGCCGAACATGTTGAACAGGCTGCCCGACAGGCCGATCGCTTCCTTCGGCGCGGTATCCGCGACGACGGCCCAGCCGAGCGAGCCGATCCCCTTGCCGAAGAACGACACGGCCATCAGCATGATGACCAGCGCTTCGCTGTCGACGTAGTTGCAACCGATGATGACCATCGACAGCAGCATCCCGCCGACGATCGGGATCTTGCGTGCGAGCGTCAGCGAGACGCCGCGGCGGATCAGCGCGTCCGACAGCATCCCGCCGAGCACGCCGCCGAGGAATCCGCAGATCGCCGGCAGCGACGTCATGAAGCCGGCCTTCAGCAGCGACATTCCGCGCGCCTGCACGAGGTAGATCGGAAACCACGTGAGGAAGAAGTACGTGAGCACGTTCACGCAGTACTGGCCGAGGTACACGCCGATCAGCATGCGGTTCGACAGCAACTGGCGCACGTAGTACCAGCCCGCCACGCGGCTGCCTTCGGAAGCGCCACCGCCGCTACCGCGCGCGCCGGTCGCCCCGCCCGTCGACCGCACGAGGCCGCCACCCTGCTCGATATGGTCGAGCTCCGCGCGGTTCACGGCCGGATGGTCGGCCGGGTCCTTCACGACGCGCAGCCACAGGAACGCGAGCGCGATGCCGGCCAGGCCGAGCCACAGGTACACCTGATGCCAGCCGTACGCGTGCGTGAGCCAGGCCATCAGCGGCGAGAACACCACGGCCGCGAAGTACTGCGCGGCGTTGAAGATCGCCGACGCGGTGCCGCGCTCGGCGGTCGGGAACCAGCTCGCGACGACCTTCGCGTTCGCCGGAAACGCCGGCGCCTCCGCGATGCCGACCGCGAAGCGCATCGCGAACAGCGCGGCGACCGCGAACGCGGCGCTGCCGCCGAGGCCGATCGTGCTCTGCAGCAGCGTGAACGCCGACCACAGGAAGATGCTCGCCGCATACACGCGCCGCGCGCCGAAGCGGTCGAGCAGCCAGCCGCTCGGCAGTTGCGCGAGCACGTACGCCCAGCTGAACGCCGAGAAGATGTAACCCATCGTCACCGGGTCGATACCGAACGCCTTGCGGATCGGCGTGCCGGTGATCGACAGCGTGGCGCGGTCCGCATAGTTGAGCGTCGTGACGACGAACAGCATCGCCAGGATCCAGTAGCGCACGGCGGTTCGGCGCGCGGTGCGCGCCAGGTCGAGCGGAAGATCGCGAGGGGAGGTCTGATTGCTCACTTTAAATGTACGTCGTCGTATGACATGGAAGAAAGTTTATTGAGAATGCTCGAATTCAGAAACCTCGGGTTTTCCCTTTGGGATCGTCGTCACAGTGTGGGAAGGTCGCGATTTGCTGGCCCGGTAAGGCTTTCGGATGTATCGTCGGCGCCTTCGCAGGCGGCGAGAATATGCCGCCGACGTCGGCAGACATCGTATCTGTTGGGCTACAATGAGCAATCCATTCCCGAACCACGGAGCACACCCCATGCAACTGACAGGAGAGATGCTGATCGGCGCCGAAGCGGTGGCCGGCTCGGCCGGAACCTTGCACGCGTTCGACCCGACGAAGGGCGCGCCGATCGAGGCGCCGGCGTTCGGCGTCGCGACGCAGGCCGACGTCGACCGCGCGTGCGAACTCGCACGCGACGCGTTCGATGCGTACCGCACGCAGCCGCTCGCGGCCCGTGCGGCGTTTCTCGAAGCGATCGCCGATGAAATCGTCGCGCTCGGCGATGCGCTGATCGAGCGCGCGCATGCCGAAACGGGCCTGCCGGTCGCGCGGCTGCAAGGCGAGCGCGGCCGCACCGTCGGCCAGCTCCGGCTGTTCGCACGCGTCGTGCGCGACGGGCGTTTCCTCGCCGCGTCGATCGATCCCGCGCAGCCGGCACGCACGCCGCTGCCGCGCTCGGACCTGCGGCTGCAGAAAATCGCGCTCGGGCCCGTCGCCGTGTTCGGCGCGAGCAATTTCCCGCTCGCGTTCTCGGTGGCCGGCGGCGATACCGCGTCGGCGCTCGCGGCCGGCTGCCCGGTGATCGTGAAGGCCCATGAAGCGCACCTCGGCACGTCCGAGCTGGTCGGCCGCGCGATCCGCGCCGCCGTCGCGAAAACCGGCATGCCGGCCGGCGTGTTCTCGCTGCTGGTCGGCCCCGGCCGCGTGATCGGCGCCGCGCTGGTCAGCCATCCGGCGGTCCAGGCCGTCGGTTTCACCGGCTCGCGGCAGGGCGGGATGGCGCTCGTGCAGCTCGCGAACGCGCGCCCGCAGCCGATTCCCGTCTATGCGGAAATGAGCAGCATCAACCCGGTCGTGCTGTTCCCGGCCGCGCTGGCCGCGCGCGGCGACGCGATCGCGACGGGCTTCGTCGATTCGCTGACGCTCGGCGTCGGCCAGTTCTGTACCAATCCGGGCCTCGTGCTCGCGATCGACGGCCCCGATCTCGACCGCTTCGAGACGGTCGCCGCGCAGGCGCTCGCGAAGAAGCCGGCCGGCGTGATGCTCACGCGCGGCATCGCCGATGCGTACCGTAACGGTCGCGGCAAGCTGGCCGAACTGCCGGGCGTGCGCGAAATCGGCGCGGGCGAGGCGGCACAGACCGACTGCCAGGCGGGCGGCGCGCTATACGAAGTCGGTGCGCAGGCGTTCCTGGGCGAGCCGGCGTTCAGCCACGAAGTGTTCGGGCCGGCGTCGCTGATCGTGCGCTGCCGCGATCTCGACGAAGTCGCGCGCGTGCTCGACGCGCTCGAAGGCCAGTTGACGGCCACGCTGCAGATGGATGCCGACGACAAGCCGCTCGCGCGCCGGCTGCTGCCGATCCTCGAGCGCAAGGCCGGGCGCCTGCTGGTCAACGGTTACCCGACCGGCGTCGAGGTGTGCGATGCGATGGTGCACGGCGGGCCGTTCCCCGCGACGTCGAACCCGGCCGTCACGTCGGTCGGCGCGACCGCGATCGAGCGTTTCCTGCGGCCGGTGTGCTATCAGGACTTCCCGGACGACCTGCTGCCCGAAGGGCTGCGGGAAGGCAATCCGCTCGCGATTCCGCGGCTGCGGGACGGCAAGGCGGAGTGACGGGGCGTAACCGGTGAAGGCAGCGTCCCGGGAGGGATGCTTCCCGGCACGTTGGAATACGGCGGCGGGGCCCACGGGCCTCGCCGC
>NZ_BCPP01000344.1:0-6568 GCF_016586125.1 Burkholderia sp. E168m23 | reverse complement strand
ACGCACAGGCCGCATGAGCGGCCGCGGCGCCTGCCCGGGCGGGCAAGCGCCGCGCGGCATCATTCGCCGAACAGCGTGCCGAGCGTCTCCGCCGCGTTGCTGTCGATCGTGTTGTAGGTCACCGTGGTGGCCTCGAAGATATAGACCGTCGTATACCGGCCAAGGCGCTCCAGGATTTCCTCCTGCAACGATTCCGGCACGACGTTCATGTTCAGGTACCACGCCGTGGACGACAGCCGCGTCTGGAACGACCCGTACTCCTGCATGAGTTCATAGAACGCGTCGGCATCCTGATCGCGACAGACGATCACCAAGTTTCCTGCCATTCCCTTCCTCCCGCTCGTCGGTCGATCCCCGGGGCCGGTATACAGACGGCGCGTGCGCATTGCGGCGGCACGGCCGAAACGGACCCGGGGGCTAGCCCCGATCATACCTGCTTCGCCGTATCCGGCTGCTGATGCCGGACACGGTTTGTGCCCGCGTGCGGGGGCGGGTTCACGGCCGGGCCGGATCACGGCATAATTCGGGCCTGCGCGCCGGCCGCACGACCGCGGCCGGGTCGTTCCGTACCGCGCGCCCGTCATCCGCCCACGCGCCGGGCACGATCCATGCGCTGCCTAGCCGTCCCGGGACGGTTGTACCTGAAATACAGGTTGGTGTAGTGTCGTGCCGTCGCGGCCCGGCTCGCCCGGCCGCGGCAGCGCATGCGCGCACGGCGCGCCGCGCGTGCGCGGCATCGCCAGTCAATCGAATTACCGCGCCCGTGCGCTTTGCCATGAATCAACATCGACTGCCGGCTTCGTTCGGCCTTACCGGGGAGGGCGCCTGATGAACGTCGGATTCTTCAATCCGAACCGGACCGCCAACGCATCCGCGTGGCGCGTGTTGCCGAACCGGTGGGACTTCATCGCATTTCCGCTGATCATCTGCCTGATCGCGATGGCGGTGGTCGGCTTTCACGAAACGATGGCGCCGATCGGCGTGCTGCAGACGCAGAAGATCTCGCTCGATCCGTCGAACCTGCCCGAATACGCGCTGCGCACCACGCTGCGGATGCTCGCCGCGATGGTCGCGTCGCTGGCGTTCACGCTCGTCTACGGCACGCTCGCGGCCAAGAGCCGCCGCGCGGGCATGGTGCTGATCCCGATCCTCGACATCCTGCAGTCGGTGCCGGTGCTCGGCTTCATCTCGTTTACGGTCACGTTCTTCCTCGCGCTGTTCCCGAGCCGCGTGCTCGGCGCCGAGCTGGCCGCGATCTTCGCGATCTTCACGAGCCAGGCGTGGAACATGACGTTCAGCTTCTACCAGTCGCTGCGCACGGTGCCGCGCGACCTGGACGAAGTGTCGCGCGGCTTCCACCTGACGTCCTGGCAGCGCTTCTGGAAGCTCGAAGTGCCGTTCTCGATGCCGGGCCTGATCTGGAACATGATGATGTCGATGTCGGGCGGCTGGTTCTTCGTCGTCGCGTCGGAGGCGATCACCGTCGGCAACCAGACGATCACGCTGCCGGGCATCGGCGCGTATCTCGCGCAGGCGATCTCCGACAAGAACTTCGGCGCGATCGGCTGGGTGATCCTGACGATGACGGTCGTGATCCTCGCGTATGACCAGCTCCTGTTCCGCCCGCTCATCGCGTGGGCCGACAAGTTCCGGATGGAGAACACCGCGTCGGGCGATGCGCCGCAATCGTGGCTGCTCGACCTCGTGCGCCGCACGCGGCTGATCCATCAGTTGCTCGTGCCGGCCGGCTGGTTCTTCGCGAAGGCCGCTCGGATTCCGCTGCGCCTGCCGCTGTCGGGCGCGATGCGTTTCACGCTGCCGAAAGTCGAGAAGAAGGCGTCGCGCACGGTCGACATCGCGTGGGCCGGGCTCGTGCTGATCGGCACGGCCTATATCGTGTGGCGCGTCGTCAGCTTCGTCGCGACCGGCGTGACGATGGCCGAGGTCGGCCACGTACTCGTGCTCGGGCTCATCACGCTGCTGCGCGTGGTCGTGCTGATCTCGATCGCGTCGGTGATCTGGGTGCCGATCGGCGTGTGGGTCGGGCTGCGCCCGAAGCTGGCCGAGAAGCTGCAGCCGCTCGCGCAGTTCCTCGCCGCGTTCCCGGCGAACCTGCTGTTCCCGGTGTTCGTGATCGTGATCGCGCGCTTCCACCTGAACGCGGACATCTGGCTGTCGCCGCTGATCGTGCTCGGCACGCAGTGGTATATCCTGTTCAACGTGATCGCCGGCGCGACGTCCTACCCGAACGACTATCGCGAAGCGGCGACCAACTTCCGTATCCGCGGCTGGCAGTGGTGGCGCCAGGCGATCCTGCCCGGCATCTTCCCGTACTACGTGACGGGCGCGATCACCGCATCGGGCGGCGCGTGGAACGCGAGCATCGTGTCGGAAGCCGTGCAGTGGGGCAGCACCCGAATCGAGGCGCACGGCCTCGGCGCCTACATCGCGCAGACCACCGCCGCCGGCGATTTTCCGAAGATCATCCTGGGCATCGCCGTGATGTCCCTGTTCGTCACCCTGTTCAACCGCCTGCTGTGGCGCCCGCTGTATGCCTTCGCCGAAGCGAAGCTGCGGCTCGACTGAGACCGATTGAGAGCGAAACGCGATGCACAATCCGAATGCTGTAAACGCCCCCGTCCAGACGTCCCAGCCGCCGCGCCTCGGTGAAGAAATCCTGCGCGTCGATCACGTCTGCCGCGGCTTCAACAAGACGCAGGGCGAACTGCTCGTGCTCGACGACGCGAACCTGTCGCTGCGCGAAGGCGAGATCGTTGGCCTGCTCGGCCGCTCGGGCTCGGGCAAATCGACGCTGTTGCGCATCATCGCCGGCCTGATCGAGCCGACCGGCGGCGAAGTGACCTACCTCGGCAAGCCGCTGCGCGGCCCGGCCGAAGGCGTCGCGATGGTATTCCAGACCTTCGCGCTGTTCCCGTGGCTCACCGTGCTGCAGAACGTGGAAGCCGGGCTCGAAGCGCTCGGCGTCGGCGCGCGCGAGCGGCGCGAGCGTGCGCTGGCCGCGATCGACCTGATCGGTCTCGACGGTTTCGAGAACGCGTATCCGCGCGAGCTGTCGGGCGGGATGCGCCAGCGCGTCGGCTTTGCGCGCGCGCTCGTCGTCGACCCGACCATTCTGCTGATGGACGAGCCGTTTTCCGCGCTCGACGTGCTGACGGCTGAAACGCTGCGTACCGATTTGCTGGACCTGTGGACGCAAGGCCGCATGCCGATCAAGTCGGTGCTGATCGTCACGCACAACATCGAGGAAGCGGTGTTCATGTGCGACCGGATTCTCGTGCTGTCGTCGAACCCGGGCCGCGTGATCGCCGAGATCAAGGTGCCGTTCAAGCATCCGCGCAATCGTCTCGACCCGGCGTTCCGCAAGCTCGTCGACGACATCTACGCGAAGATGACTGCGCGTCAGACCGGCGAGGCGACGAAGAAGGGGCTCGAGCTCGGCAGCTGGCTGCCGCAGGTGTCGACCAACCTGATGGCCGGCCTGATCGAGACGCTCGCGATGGCGCCGTACCACGGTCGCGCGGACATGCCGGAAATCGCGCGGACGCTGCACCTCGAGGTCGACGACCTGTTCCCGATCGCGGAAGTGCTGCAGTACCTCGGCTTCGCGGACGTGCGCGAGGGCGACGTGTTCCTGACGCCGCCGGGGCGCGTGTTCGCGGAATTCGGCACGCAGGAGCGCAAGCTGATGTTCGCCGATCACCTGTTGAAGCACGTGCCGCTCGCCGCGCGGATCAAGAAGGTGCTGAACGAGCGTCCGGGTCATCGCGCGCCGCGCGTGCGCTTCGAGCAGGAGCTCGAGGATTTCCTGTCGGACGGGGCGGCCGAGGAAACGCTCGACGCGGTGATCGACTGGGGACGGTACGGCGAGATCTTCTCGTACAACGACCAGACTGAAATCTTCAGCCTCGAGGACGTCGAGTCCTGATGCGGGTGGGGCGCGCGGTATAACCGCGCATCGCGGAACGCCACGGGCGCCACGCATGACGCGCGGCGCCTCGCACCGTTACTGCAAATTCCCCCACCGGTCGACGGCCGGTTCCGCGGACGCCCACTTCCAGTGCGTGCCTTGCTGGCACGCATTCGCGAAGTACCAGTCGGCCTTGTCGCCGTCCTTCACCGAGAACGCGAATTCCTTGCACAGCGCGAGCGCCGACGCGTACGCACGCGTGACGCGCACTTCGCCTTCGCCGTTTTCCAGCGGCAGCGTGTTCTTCACCTTCCACGGCTTCACTTCGCCGACGGCGAGGCTGCCGGCCGTCTTCGCGATCGCGTCCTGCTGATTCTGATGGAGCTGCTTCATCGTGCGGTTGACGGCTTCGTCGGTCGCGGCCTGGACGGCAATCCCGACGCCGACACCGACCGCCGGGTTCGCGGTGACGAGGCCCGTCGCCGCGCCGGCCAGCGCGCCGCTCGCCGCGCCGACCGAGCCGCAGCCCGACAGCGCGGCCGTCGCCGCGCACAGCGCGCCGATCGCCGCGATACGGATCGCCACGCTCATTGCAGCGCGCCCCAGCGTTCGGTCGCCGGTTCGGCCGATGCCCATTTCCACACGGCCCCGTCGCGGCAGAGGGTGGCGACGTAGAACGCCGATTGCGCGGCCTTGTCGGCCTTCGCCGGCGTGTCGACCGCGAACACGATTTCCTTGCAGTCGAGCGGACCGACGCTGATCATCCGGCTGACCGTCACGCGGCCCTGCTCGTCGTCCTCGATCGGGAACGAATGGTGCGTCGACCACGGCGCGACACCGCCGACGTCGAGCGGGCCGGCCGCCTTCGCAATCTGCTCCTGCGTGTAGCGGTGCGCGACGCGTTGCGAATACTGGACGCCAGCCCGCGCGCCGGCGACGGCGCCGAGGCCGATGCCCGTCGCGACGGCGGCGTTGTTGGTGACCTTGGAGGCGATCGCGGCGCCCGCGATACCGGCGCCGGCTGTCGCGCCTTCGCTGTACAGCGAATTGCAGCCGGACAGCAGTGCGGCCGTGGCGATCACGGCCAGCACGATGCGCGCCGGCGTGGCCCGGCGCGGCGATTCGAAACGAATGTTCATCCCTGAGTGCAAGTCCTGTCTGGGTGAGCGGCGACGCATGCACGCCCTGATGCCGCGTCATTGTTTCGCAATTGTCATAGGAAAACTGCAAAGCTTTGACAAATCGCCGCGGGGCAGGCCGCGTGCGCGCGGGCGGCGTCATTGTCGGATAGATGATTGGCGAGGGGTCGAAACGTTACAAATTGAAGGTAATTGTTACCTTCGGATGCGATCGGGCGACCTAGACTGTTTAGCTATGGAATGTTTCTACGACGGCCTCGAGCCGCGCCGCATATGAGACACCCAGCCATGCGCCGTTCGAAACGGTTGTCACACCGGCCGCCTGACGCGGCGGCCGGCCATCCGGAAGACCGCTCGCGTCCGCGGACCGACGCGCCATCGGCGCCGCCCGCGGGCGCGCCGGACGAGACGCCGTCGGACGGCGATCACAACCAGGGCGGTGCTCGCCCGGAAGGGCTCGACTATCAACGCGACCTCGGTCAGGAACAGGACGCTTGATACGGTCGTCGCCGCATTCCATCGCCGTATTTCATTGCAATTCTCGGAACTGAATCGCCGCGCGGCCGCCCTCGGGCCGCCGCGCCCGCTTTGGCGTGCGTCGCGCGCCAGCCAATCGAATCGAGGAGGGGAAGTCGCATGAGCAGATTGATCGTGGTATCGAATCGTGTCGCCGCCGGCGAGGACACGCGCCCGAGCGCGGGCGGCCTGGCCGTCGGCGTGATGGACGCGCTGAAGGAAACGGGCGGCGTCTGGTTCGGCTGGAACGGCGAGATCGTCGGGGCGCCGGATGCCGAGCCCGCGATCCAGCGGGACGGCAACGTGACGTATGCGACGGTCGGGTTGACCCGGCGCGACTACGACCAGTACTACCGCGGCTTCTCGAACGCGACGCTGTGGCCGGTGTTCCACTACCGCGGCGATCTCGCGCGCTTCGATCGGCAGGAGTACGCCGGTTATCTGCGCGTGAACGCGATGCTCGCGAAGCAGCTCGCCGCGCTGCTGCGTCCGGACGACCTGATCTGGGTGCACGACTACCACCTGCTGCCGTTCGCGCACTACCTGCGCGAACTCGGCGTGAAGAACCCGATCGGCTTCTTCCTGCACATCCCGTTTCCGTCGCCCGACATGCTGCGCCTCGTGCCGCCGCACGAAGAACTCGTGAAGTTCATGTGCGCGTACGACGTCGCGGGCTTCCAGACCGAGGCCGACAAACAGGCGTTCACCGACTACATCGAGCGGCGCGGCATCGGCGCGGCGAGCGAGGACGGGATGCTGCACGCGCATGGCCGCGTCGTGAAGGTCGCGGCCTATCCGATCGGCGTGCATCCCGACGCGATCGCGCAGGCGGCCGTCCAGTACGGCACGCGCAAGCCGGTGAAGATGCTGCGCGAGGCGCTGGGCGACCGCAAGCTGGTGATGAGCGTCGACCGCCTCGATTACTCGAAGGGGCTCGTCGAGCGCTTCCAGTCGTTCGAGCGGATGCTCGCGAACGCGCCGGGCT
>NZ_BCPP01000343.1:0-6589 GCF_016586125.1 Burkholderia sp. E168m23 | reverse complement strand
ATCCAGATGATGTTCAACGGCATCGGCTGGCACGGCGAGGACACGCTCAACTACATGCCGTCGTTCATCGACCAGTACGACGACGCGCAGATCGCCGATCTCGCCGCGTACGTGCGCGAGACCTATACCGATCGTCCCGCGTGGCCGGGCGTCGACGCGATGGCCGCGAAGCTCAGAAAAGAGGACACCGCACGATGATTACCCTCACCGTCAACGGCGTGCGGCACACGCTGGACATCGATCCGTCCACGCCGCTGCTGTACGCGCTGCGCAACGACCTGCACCTGCACGGCGCGAAGTTCGGCTGCGGCCTCGGCCAATGCGGCGCCTGCACCGTGATCGTCGACGGCAAGCCGACCTTCTCGTGCCTGATGCCGGTGGCCGCGGTCGGCGCGCGCAGCGTGCGCACCATCGAAAGCCTCGGCACCGCCGAGCATCCGGGCCCGCTGCAACGCGCGTTCATCGAGCACCAGGCCGCGCAGTGCGGCTACTGCATCGCCGGGATGATCATGCGCGCGCAGGCGCTGCTCGAACGCAATCCGAAGCCGACCGAACAGGAACTGCGCACGCACATGGAACCGAATCTGTGCCGCTGCGGCACGCATATGCGGATTCTCGCGGCGGTGCGCTCGGTCGCGGGGCTGCCGGCCCCCGAGCCCGCTTCCGCTCCCGTCACGATCAGCAAGGGGCTGTGATGAATTCCCACGACGACATTGACGAAGGCCGCCGGCACTTCATCGTCTCCGGCGCGCTGTTCGTCGCGTTCAGTCTCGCGCCCGCGTCGCGCGCGGCCGCGCAGCTGGTGATCGCCGACGAAGGTGCGGCCGTCCACGTGGCGAAAGCCACCCAGGCGCTCGCGGGCAGCCTGAAGACCAATCCGCTGCTCGACGCGTGGGTCAAGATCGCGCCCGACGGCAAGGTCACCGTGTTTACCGGCAAGGTCGAGCTCGGCACCGGCGTGCGCACCGCACTGCTGCAGGTGGCCGCCGAGGAACTCGACATGAAGCCGTCGCTGATCACGTTCCTGACCGCCGACACCGGCGCGTCGCCGGACGAAGGATTGACCGCCGGCAGCCACACGATGGCCGACAGCGGCTCCGCGCTGCTGAACGCCACCGCGCAGGTGCGCGCGCTGCTGGTGGAAGGCGCGGCGAAACGCTTCGGCGTCGATCCGCGCGTGCTGACCACCGCCGACGCGGTGATCAAGGCACCCGACGGCCGCACGATGACCTACGGCGACGCGATCCGCACGGTCGACCTGCATCGCAATGCCGCGCCCACGTCGCCGCTGAAGAACCCGGCGACGTTCGCCGTGATCGGCACGTCGCTGCCGCGCGTCGACATCCCGAGCAAGGTCACGGGCGGCGTCAGCTACGTGCAGGACATGCAGTTGCCCGGCATGCTGCACGCACGGGTCGTGATGCCGCCGGTGTACGACGCGACGCTGCTGTCGTTCGACGAAGCCGCGATCCTGAAGCTGCCCGGCGTCGTGCGGATCGTGCGCAACGGCAGCATGCTCGCGGTGGTCGCGCAGGGCGAGTGGCAGGCGGTGGTCGCGCAGCGCGCGCTCGCCGCCGGCTGCCGCTGGTCGCCGGGCCGCAAGCTGCCCGAGCGCGGCACCGTGCACGCGGACCTGAAACGGATCTCGACGCAGCGCATCGAGATCGCGAACACGCATGCGGCCACCGCGCCGGCCGTGAAGACGCTGAATGCGACGTTCCTGAAGAACTACCTGCTGCACGGGTCGATCGGGCCGTCGTGTTCGGTCGCGCATCTCGAGAACGGGATGATGACGGTGTGGACCCACTCGCAGGGCGTCTACCCGCTGCGCGACGCGCTCGCGGAGATGCTGTCGATGCCGAAGGCCAGCGTGCGCTGCATTCACACCGAGGGCTCCGGCTGCTACGGCCACAACGCGGCGGACGACGCGGCCGCGCACGCCGCGCTGATCGCCGCCGCGATGCCGGGCAAGCCGATTCGCGTGCAATGGATGCGCGAACAGGAACACACGTGGGATCACTTCACGCCCGCGATGGTGACCGAGGTCAGCGCGTCGCTCGATGCGGGCGGCCGCATCGTCGACTGGAACTATGCGTTGTGGAGCAGTTCGCACAACGAGCGGATCGTCAACGCCGGCCGGCTGCTGCCCGCGCGGATGCTCGAGCCGCCGTTCGTGCCCGCGCCGTCGACGCCGATGCTGCAGCCGGAGGGCGGCGGCGATCGCAACGCGATCCCGCTGTACGCGCTGCCGAACCAGCACATCGTCAACAACTTCTCGCCGACGATGCCGCTGCAGACGTCCGCGATGCGCTCGCTCGGCGCGCACACCAACGTCTGGGCGATCGAGAGCTTCATGGACGAGCTCGCGCACGCGGCCGGCGTCGATCCGGTCGAATTCCGGCTGCGTCACATGGAAGACCATCGCGCGCGGCAGGTGATCCAGCTCGCCGCGAAGCACTTCGGCTGGCCGCGGCCGCCGCGCGCGCGCAACCGCGGCGTCGGCTTCGCGTTCGGCAAGTACAAGAACCTGATGGCCTACGTCGCGATCGCGGTCGAGGTGTCGGTCGTGCCGGAAACCGGCCAGGTGACGCTCGAACACGCGGAAGCCGCCGTCGACGCGGGCCAGATCGTGTCGCCGGACGGCATCCGCAACCAGATCGAGGGCGGCATCGTGCAGGCCGCGAGCTGGACGCTATACGAAGCGCTGAAGTACGACACGGAACGGATTCGCAGCTTCGACTGGAGCAGCTACCCGATCCTGCGCTTCTCGGCCGTGCCGCAGAACGTGAAGGTCCATCTGGTCAATCGCCCCGGCGCGCCGTTTCTCGGCGCGGCCGAGGCGTCGATGGGGCCGACCGCCGGCGCGCTGGCCAACGCGATCTTCGACGCGACCGGGCAGCGCATGCGCGAAATGCCGTTCGCCGGCGACGCATTGAGAAAGCGCATCGACGCCTAGCGGGTCGGTCACCCCGCTACGCGCCCCCCCTATATCCGACATGAGACAAGACGGCGCCGGCACGCACCGGCGCCGCATGCCGACCGGCTGGAGTGCTTCCGACGATGGATACCTTGCTTTCGATGCGCGTGTTCACGCGCATCGTCGAAACCGGCAGCTTCACGCGCGCCTCCGACACGACCGGCCTCACCACGCCGCGCGTGTCCGCGCTGCTGAGCGCACTCGAGCAGCATCTCGGCTGCCGGCTGCTGAACCGCACCACGCGGCGCATCTCGCTGACCGAGGACGGTCAGGCCTACTACGAACGTTCCGTCGCGGTGCTGCGCGAGATCGACGACATGGAGGCGTCGGTCTCGCAGGCCCGTAACGTGCCGCGCGGCCGGCTGAAGGTGAACCTGCCGCCCGCGATGGCGAAGCAGGTCGTGGTGCCCGCGCTGCCGGCGTTTCTCGACGCCCATCCGGACATCATGCTCGAACTCGGCGTGACCGACCGGCAGATCGACCTCGTCGGCGAAGGGGTCGACTGCGTGGTACGCATCGGCGCGCTCGACGATTCGGGCATGATCGCGAAGCGGATCGGCAGCCTGACCACCTGTACGTGCGGCTCGCCTGCGTATTTCGCGCGGTGCGGCGAGCCGCAAACCGTCGACGATCTCGCGCAGCACGTCGCGGTCAGTCACATCTCGGCCGACACCGGGCGGCCGCGCCCGTGGGATTACGTGGTCGACGGCGAGCCGCGCATCGTGCAGATGTGCGGCACGGTGGCCGTCAACGACGCGGACAACTACATCGAGTGCGGCGTCGCCGGCATCGGCCTGATCAAGACGTCGCTGTACCTCGTCGAGCCTTACCTGAAATCGGGCCGGCTGCGCGAAGTGCTGACCGATTTCAACGCGCCGGCCCGGCCGATCTCGGTGCTGTATCCGCCCAATCGCCACATCCCGGTCAAGCTGAAGGTGTTCGTCGACTGGCTCGCGGGCCTGTTCGAGCAGATTCCGACGCTGCAGGGCAAACGCGGCTGAACCCGCGCGGCGCGGCACCTTTGCGTGCCGCGCAACGCTCGATTGCGCGGCGTCCCGATTCCGGCCTGAGCGATTGATCACTAGTATCGACGGCAATGCGGTGCACCGTATCGCGGCCAGGCGAGCTCCATGCCGGCGCGACGCTCCGGTGCCCGGCCCTTCCCTTTTCCAGGAGTCGACCATGTCAACGGATTCAACACCGCTCGCGCCGCCCGCGCACGGCGTCAAGCTCACGCAGGGGCTGATCCTGCTGTTCGCGTTCAGTTGCGGCGCAATCGTCGCGAACCTCTACTACGCGCAGCCGATCACCGAGCTCATCGCGCCGGGCCTGCACATGTCCGGCAACACGGCGAGCCTGATCGTGTCGCTGACGCAGATCGGCTACGCGCTCGGGCTGTTCTTCATCGTGCCGCTCGGCGACCTGCTCGAAAACCGCAAGCTGATGATCGTGACGGCCGTCGTGTCGATCGCGAGCCTCGCGGCGGCGGCGCTCGTGCGCACGCCCGGGCTCTTTCTCGCGATTTCGCTGCTGATCGGGTTCAGCTCGGTGGCCGTGCAGATCCTCGTGCCGCTCGCCGCGCACCTCGCGCCGGACCATTCGCGCGGCCGCGTCGTCGGCACGATCATGAGCGGGCTGCTGCTCGGCATCCTGCTCGCGCGGCCGCTGTCGAGCGTCGTGGCCGACGCGTTCGGCTGGCGCTTCGTGTTCGCGGCGGCGGCCGTGCTGATGACGCTCGTCACGGCCGTGCTCGCGCTGACGATTCCGTCGCGCCAGCCCGATCACCGCGCGACCTATTTCGAACTGATCGGCTCGCTGCTGCACCTCGTTCGTACGATGCCGGTGCTGCGTCACCGCGCGCTCTACCAGGGCCTGATGTTCGCGTCGTTCAGCCTGTTCTGGACCGCCGTGCCCGTCGAGCTGACGCGTCACTACGGGTTGTCGCAATCGGCGATCGGCCTGTTCGCGCTGGTCGGCGCGATCGGCGCGACCTCGGCGCCGGCGGCCGGGCGTCTGGCGGATGCCGGCCATACGGTGCGCGCGACGCTGATCGCGCTCGTCGCCGGCGCGCTCGCGTATGCGGTCGGGTTCGTGCACGGCGCCGGCCTGTACGGGCTCGTCGTCACCGGCATCGTGCTCGACTTCGCAGTGCAGATGAACATGGTGCTCGGCCAGCGCGAGATCTATGCGCTGCACGCGGCGAGCCGCAACCGGCTGAATGCGCTGTACATGACGAGCATCTTCGTCGGCGGCGCCATCGGCTCCGCGCTCGCGAGCCCGCTGTACGAGCATGGCGGCTGGCCGCTCGTCGCCGCGGTGGCCGGCGCGTTCCCGATCGTCGCGCTCGCACACTACCTGCTCGTCGGCCGGCCGCACGCGCAACGCCACGCCGGGGGTTGACCCGCCGTCGCACGCCGAACCGATCCGTTCGCGGGGCGCGCCGCCGCCCCGCTCCCCGTCGAACCACAGGAGTCCATCATGTCTTCCCTGCTCAGTGCTTACGATCTGCGCGGCCTCGCGCTGCCGAACCGCGTCGTGATGGGGCCGATGACGCGCTCGCGCGCGCCGTCGCGCGGGCTGCCCACCGAACTGATGGCCGAGTACTACGCGCAACGCGCGTCGGCCGGCCTGATCGTGACCGAAGCCACCAACGTCAGCCGGGCGTCCGCCGCATTCGAGCTGACGCCGGGCCTCGTCGACGATGCGCAGGCCGCCGCCTGGAAAATCGTCACCGATGCCGTCCATGCGAACGGCGGGCGCATCTTCGCGCAGCTATGGCATGGCGGCCGCGTGAGCTCGCTGACGCTGCTCGGCGGCGCCGCGCCGCTGTCGCCGTCCGGCGTGAACGACGACCTCGAACAGTTGCAGGTCTGGGCGCAGCTGCAGAACGGCTACTACACGAAGATTCATGCGACGCCGTCGCGCGCGATGACGACCGATGAAGTCGTCGCGACCGTCGACGAATTCCGGCAGGCCGCGGCCCGCGCGATGGCCGCGGGCTTCGACGGCGTCGAGATCCACGCCGCCAACGGCTACCTGCCGCACCAGTTCCTGTCGTCGACGCTGAATCGCCGCGACGATCGCTACGGCGGATCGGTCGCGAACCGCGCGCGCTTTCTGGAAGAAATCGTCGACGCGGTCGGCGGCGTGATGCCGCTGAGCCGCGTCGGCGTGCGGATCTCGCCGTACGCGAAATACAACAACGTGCGCGACGCCGATCCGGACGCAACGCTCGCGTACGTCGGCCGGATGCTCGACACGGCGGGCGTCGCCTATCTGCACGCGGCCGACACCAACGGCTGGAGCGGCGAACCCGATCTGCCGCGCATCGTCGATCATGCGCGCCGGTCGTTCCACGGCACGCTGATCGTCAACGGCGGCATTTCACCGGAGGCGGCGAGCGCACTGATCGACGCGGGCGACGCCGATCTCGTCGCGTTTGCCCGCGCGTATATCGCGAACCCGGATCTCGTCGAGCGCATCGCGGCCCGCGCACCGCTCGCGCAGCCGAAGTCCATCGGCTGGTACGGCGGCGAGCGCGCCGGCTACGTCGACTACGCGCGGCACGACGCGGCGCAATCGCCCGCCTGACCCGCGCACGCCGGGCGCGGC
>NZ_BCPP01000342.1:0-6597 GCF_016586125.1 Burkholderia sp. E168m23 | reverse complement strand
CGTGCGCGACGTCGCGCTCGTGGGGGTGACGCTCGCGTCGCTCGCGCTGACGCCGCGTTCCGCGCGCGAGGGCAACGCATTCAACTGGGCGCCGATCGAGGAAGTCGCGAAGCTGTTCGCGGGCATCTTCGTGACGATCGCACCGGTAATCGTGATCCTGCGTGCGGGCGCGGACGGCGCGTTCGCGCAGATCGTCCATCTCGTCACCGGGCCCGACGGCAAACCCATCGACGCGATGTATTTCTGGGCGACGGGCATCCTGTCGTCGTTCCTCGACAACGCGCCGACCTATCTCGTGTTCTTCAACCTCGCGGGCGGCGATGCGCAGACGCTGATGACGACCGGCGCATCGACGCTCGCCGCGATTTCCGCCGGCGCGGTGTTCATGGGCGCGAACAGCTATATCGGCAACGCGCCGAATTTCATGGTGAAGGCGATCGCCGAATCGCGCGGCGTGAAGATGCCGAGTTTCTTCGCGTACCTCGGCTGGGCGCTCGTCGTGCTGATACCGGTATTCCTGCTGACGTCGTGGCTTTTCTTCACGGCGTAAGCTGACGTTTTTCAACCCCGAGCGGGCGGCTCCGGCGGCGCATGGCGCGCCGCGATCCGTCCGCGGCATGCGGAGATGGCGATGCAGAAGATCCTGGTCGCGCGTCCGATCTTTCCGGACGTGATCGAACGGCTCAAGCAGTATTTCGACGTCGACTGGAACGACGGCGACGCGCTCGCGCCCGACGCGCTCGCCGCGCGTCTGGCCGACAAGGACGGCGCGCTGACGGCCGGCGACCCGGTCGGCGCGGCCACGCTCGCGGCGGCGCCGCGCCTGCGGGTCGTGGCGAACATGGCGGTCGGCTACAACAACTTCGACATGGCCGCGTTCAACGCGGCGAACGTGCTTGGCACCAACACGCCCGACGTGCTGAACGAGTCGACCGCCGATTTCGGCTGGGCGCTGATGCTGGCCGCCGCGCGCCGGATCGCCGAATCCGAACACTGGCTGCGCGCCGGTCACTGGCAGAAGTGGGCGTACGACGGCTTTCTCGGCACCGACATCCACGGCTCGACGCTCGGCGTGATCGGGATGGGCCGTATCGGCCAGGCGCTCGCGCGCCGCGCGCGCGGCTTCGGGATGCAGGTGATCTATCACAACCGGTCGCGGGTCGCGCCCGAGATCGAAGCCGAGCTGAATGCCGAATACGTGTCGAAGGATGCGCTGCTCGCGCGCGCCGATCATGTCGTGCTCGTGCTGCCGTACACGAAGGAGAACCATCACACGATCGGCGCGGCCGAGCTCGCGAAGATGAAACCCACGGCGACGCTGACCAATATCGCGCGTGGCGGGATCGTCGACGATGCGGCGCTGGCCGTCGCGCTGCGCGACGGGACGATCGCCGCGGCCGGCCTCGACGTGTACGAGGGTGAGCCGAGCGTGCATCCGGCGCTGCTCGAGGTGCCGAACGTCGTGCTGACGCCGCATATCGCGAGCGCGACCGAAAAGACCCGCCGCGCGATGGCGAATCTCGCTGCCGACAACCTGATCGCCGCGCTCGGCGAGGGGCCGCGTGCGGGGCAGCCGCCGAATCCGATCAACCCTGACGTGATCGGGAAGCCGCGCGCATGACGATGACGTTGTTGCTGGCGGCGGTCGTCGTGCTGGCCGTCGCGCTCGCGGTGGCGATCGTCGCGCTCGTGCGCGGCGGCCGCCACGACGATGCGGCCGTGCTCGGCGATCAGATCGAGGACGCCGCGCATGCGCAGGCGCGCGCGGTCGAGCGGCTCGAACGCGAATTGCGCGGCGAGATCGTCGAAAACGCACGCGGCTCGCGTACCGAGCTGGCCGGCAGCTTCGTCCAGTTGCAGCAGACGCTCGCCGCGCAACTGACGAGCGTGGCGACCGTGCAGAACAACCAGATCGAGGGGTTCGCGCAGCAGCTCGGCAAGCTCGTCGCCGGCAACGCGCAGCAGTTCGACGCGATGCGCGAGAGCCTGCAGCGCCAGGCCCAGCAGGCGCGCGAGGAACAGACTGGCGCGTTGCGGCTGTTCGGCGACACGTTGCACCGGCAGCTCACGCAACTGACCGAGGCGAACGATCGCCGGATCGGGGAAGTACGTGCGACGCTCGAACAGCGGTTGAAGGAAATCGAGACGAACAACGCAGCGAAGCTCGAGGAGATGCGTCGCACCGTCGACGAGAAGCTGCATGCGACGCTCGAGCAGCGGCTCGGCGAATCGTTCAAGCTCGTATCGGACCGGCTCGAGCAGGTGCATCGCGGGCTCGGCGAGATGCAGACGCTCGCGGCCGGTGTCGGCGACCTGAAGAAGGTGCTGACCAACGTGAAGACGCGCGGCACCTGGGGTGAAGTGCAACTCGAAGCGCTGCTCGAACAGATGCTGACGGCCGACCAGTACGCGAAGAACGTCGCGACGGTGCCGAAGAGCACCGAGCGCGTCGAATTCGCGATTCGGCTGCCGGGCCGCGATGCCGGCACGCGTGACACGCCGCCGGTGTGGCTGCCGATCGACGCGAAATTCCCGCGCGAAGACTACGAGCGGCTGATCGACGCGCAGGAGCGCGCCGACGCGGTGGCCGTCGAGGAGGCGGCGCGTGCGCTCGAGGCGCGGGTGCGGATGGAAGCGCGCACGATCGCCGAGAAGTACGTCGCGCCGCCGCACACGACCGATTTCGCGCTGCTGTTCCTGCCGACCGAGGGACTCTATGCGGAGATCCTGCGTCGTCCGGGGCTGACCGATCTGCTGCAGCGCGACTATCGCGTGACGGTCGCCGGGCCGACCACGCTCACCGCGCTGCTGAACAGCCTGCAGATGGGGTTCCGCACGCTCGCGATCGAGCAGCGCTCGAGCGAGGTGTGGCAGGTGCTCGGCGCGGTCAAGACGGAGTTCGGCAAGTTCGGCGACGTGCTCGCGCGCACGAAGGCGCAGCTCGAGACGGTCACGCGTTCGATCGAGTCCGCCGAGCAGCGCACGCGGGTGATGAGCCGTAAGCTCAAGCAGGTCGAGGCGCTGCCGGGCGACACGGCGGCCGGGCTGCTCGGCGCGGAAGGGGCCGAAGGCGCCGATGCGGATGACGCGTGATGCGCGTTGCCGGCCGCTGCCGGCAAAAAAAACGGGCGCCGCGGCGCCCGTTTTCTTGTGCGGCGATCGCCGGCGCGGCCGGCTCGCGCTCAATGCGCGGCGAGCGTGTCCAGCGCGTCGCCCGTCACGCGTACGATGCGCCACTCCGGCAGCACGGTCGCACCCATCTTCTCGTAGAAATCGATCGCCGGCTGGTTCCAGTCGAGGACCGACCATTCGAAGCGCGCGCAACGGCGCTCGACGGCGAGTGCCGCGAGATGACGCAGCATCGCGGTGCCGAGGCCCGTGCCGCGCTGCGACGGCTGCACGTACAGATCCTCGAGATAGAGCCCGCGGCGGCCGAGGAACGTCGAATAGTTGTGGAAGAACAGCGCATACGCGACGATCGCGCCGTCACGCTCGGCCACCAGCGCTTCGGCAGCGGGGTGCTCGCCGAACAGCGCGTCGGCGAGATCGGCTTCGGTTGCGACGAACAGATGCGTGAGCTTCTCGAACTCGGCCAGCTCGCGCATCAGCGCGAGGATCGCGCCGACGTCGCGCGGGTCGGCCGCGCGGATCAGCGGCGTGCCGCTCACGCTTCCTCCGGCGGATCGGACAGCACGATCTCGATGCCGCCGAAGCGCGATGCGACCCAGTTGTACGCATGGCACGCGATCCACAGCAGCACGAAACCGAGGATCGCGTTCAGCAGCAGTGCGCTCAGGATCGTGCTCAACTCGACCATCCCGTAGCGGATATACGCGACCAGAATGCCGAGCAGCACGATCGGCACGCTGAACGTCAGGTAGACGAGGATCAGCGCCTTTGCGGTCTGCCCCGCGGCGATCGACGAGATTTGTTTCTTCATGTGCGGATTGCCCCCGTAGAGATATACCGATTGGAATTCAGATCAGGCCGTCGAGCGGCAGGATGTCGACCGGGGCGCCCGCGTCGACTGCCGCGGTATCGTGGCCCAGGACGATGAAACAGTTGGCGGCGGCAAGGCCGCTCAACGACGCGGAGCTTTGCGATCCGGCCGGCGCGACGTGCCATTGGCCGTCGGCGGCGCGCGTCGCGATGCCGCGCAGGTAGTCGGTGCGGCCGGGACGCTTCTTCAACGGCTGCGTACTGAGCGCCGTATACATGGCGGGCGGCGGCGTTTGCGTGCCGGCCAGCTTGAGCAGCGCAGGACGCACGATCGCAACGAACGTCACGGCGGACGCGACAGGATTGCCGGGCAGCCCGAAGAACAGCGCGTGGCCGGCGCCGTCGGCCGCGCGGGCGAGCGTGCCGCACGCGAGCGGCCGGCCGGGCCGCAGCGCGAGACTCGCGAACGTCACGTCGCCGAGCCGCGCCATCACGTCGCGCGTGAAGTCGGCTTCGCCGACCGACACGCCGCCCGACGTGATGACCGCATCGGCTTGCGCGGCGATGGCGGCGCGCAATGCGGCTTCGAGCGCGGTCGGGTCGTCGCGGACGATGCCGAGGTCGAGCGTGTCGACGTGCAGCCGTTCGAGCATCGCGATCAGCATGCCGCGATTGCTGTCGTACAGCGCGCCGCTGCCGAGCGGTTCGCCGGGCTCGCGCAACTCGTCGCCGGTCGAGAACACGGCGACGCGCACGCGGCGGCGCACCGTGACGTCGGCGATGCCGAACGACGCGAGCAGGCCGAGATCGGACGGCCGCAGGATGCGGCCCGCGGCGAGCGCACAGGCGCCGCGCGCGAGATCCTCGCCGGCCCGGCGGCAGTTCGCGCCGTGCGCGACGTCGTGCGCGGCGAAGCGGATCGTGTCGCCGTCGACGCGCACGCGTTCCTGCGGAATCACCGTGTCGCATCCGGCCGGCATCGGCGCGCCCGTCATGATGCGCACGCATGCACCGGCCGCCACGGCGCCGTCGAACGGATGGCCGGCGAACGCGGTGCCGGCGACCGGCATCGCGACCTCGCCCTGCGCCGATGCGAATGCCGCGGCGGCGCCGTCGAACGCATAGCCGTCCATGGCCGAGTTGTCGTACGCGGGAATGTCGAACGGCGCGCTCACGTCGGCCGCGAGCACGCGGTCGAGCGCCTCGCGCAGCGTCACCGTGTCACACGCGTCGACGGGCACCGCGAAGCGGCACGCGAGCGCCTGCGCGTCGGCGAGCGACAGCGGGGCATCGGGGTCGGATGCGGTTCGGGAGGCGGGCGAGGAGTGCGTGATCATCAGTCGGACTGCGCCGCAAGGCGTATCGGGTTCGTGGCCGGTGGCGCGAGGAGGGTGCCGGGGCGCGGGTTTCGCGTGTGGCGGGCGCCGGGCGGGAACGGCACAGGGCCGTCAGCGACGGGCCAGCGCGGCGAGTTCCTGCCAGGAGTTGGCATTGTAAAACGCACGCTCGTCGCGAAACTCGACTTCGACCGTCTTGTGGCGTGCGTACCACGCACGCACCTTGCGGTCGCCGGCCGCGAGCCGGGCGGCCAGGTCGTCGGCCAGCGACGTGCGCAGCAGCGCGAACGTCGGCTGCGGCGAGCGCACCTGCTGCGCGTCGACGGTGACGGCCATCGCGATGTCCGCCTGCTGCGCGTCGAGCGCCGCCCGCAGCCGTGCGACGAGGTCGACGGGCAGATAGGGCGTATCGCACGGCGAGCACGCGACCAGCGGTGCGCGCGCCGCGCGCATGCCGGCGAGCAGGCCCGCGAGCGGGCCGGGGAAGTCGGGCGTTTCATCCGCGATGATGCGCGCGTCGAACGGGGCACTGAGCTCGGCATAGCGATCGGCATGGCGATTCGCGCTGATCAGCGTCTCGTCGACCTGCGGCGTCAGCCGGCGCAGCACGTGCAGCGCGAGCGGCGTACCGTCGAGCAGTTGCAGGCCCTTGTCGACACCATCCATGCGGGTGGCGCGCCCGCCTGCGAGCAGCAGGCCGGCAATTGACGGGAAGGCGGGGGCGGGCATCGTGCGCAGGGTGGACAGAGCGGCGTGCGTCAGCCGCCGATATACGACATTTCGACGCGCTTGCCGGCGCCGTCGGGCGCGGTATCGGCCGATGCGCTGCCGCGCAGCTGCGAATAGCGGTCGGTGCGCGCCTGCCAGATGCGGGCGATCGCGGTCGCGATCTCGGCATCGCTCGCGCCGCCGCGCACGAGTGCGCGCAGGTCGTGGCCGGTCGACGCGAACAGGCACAGGTACAGCTTGCCTTCGGTCGACAGCCGCGCGCGCGTGCAGTCGCCGCAGAAGGCCTGCGTGACGCTCGAGATCACGCCGATCTCGCCGCTGCCGTCCGCATAGGCCCAGCGCTGCGCGGTTTCGGCCGCCGTGTGCGGCTCGAGCGGCACGAGCGGGAAATGTTCGGCGATGCGCGCGACGACGTCCGCCGACGGCAGTACCTCGGTCATGTTCCAGCCGTTCGACGTGCCGACGTCCATGTATTCGATGAAACGCAGGATCACGCCGGTGCCGCGGAAGCGCTCGGCCATCGGCAGGATCTCGCTGTCGTTGGTGCCGCGCTTCACGACCATGTTGACCTTGACCGGCGCGAGGCCCGCGG
>NZ_BCPP01000341.1:0-6599 GCF_016586125.1 Burkholderia sp. E168m23 | reverse complement strand
TCGTATAACTTCGTATAATGTATGCTATACGAAGTTATTACGGGATGCTGCGCGTCTGGAAGTGCGCGGCGAGTTCCTGGTTCTCGTCGACGTTGACCTTCACGAGCTTCCAGCGGCCTGCGTAATCGGCCTCGAGCTTTTCCAGCAGCGGGCCGAGCGTCTTGCAGGGGCCGCACCACGGCGCCCAGAAGTCGACCAGCACGGGCGTATCCAGCGACGCCTCGATGACGTCTTTCTCGAATGTGGCAAGCGTGGTGTCCATGTCGTTCTCTCCCGTTCGAATGTCGTCAGGATGGGGGCGGCGCGCCGCTTTTTCAACGCGGCTTCGCTTCGGGCAGCGGAATCCATTCCGTCTCGCCAGGCACCTTGCCCATTTCCTGGCGCGTCCACGCCGCTTTCGCCCGCTCGATCGCGTCGCGGCTGCTCGCGACGAAATTCCACTCGATGAAGCGTTCGCCGTCCATCCGGTCGCCGCCGAGCAGCATCGCGCGCGCGCCGCTGGCGCTCGTCAGCGTGACCGTCGCGCCCGGCGCGAGCACGGCCATCTGTTCGGCCGGTACCGGCGTGCCGTCGATCGCGAGCGCGCCGTCGACCACGTAGACCGCGCGCTCCTCGTGCGATGCATCGAGTTCGAGCCGGCCGCCGGCCGCGAATTCGGCCGCGACGTACAGCGTGCGCGAGAACGTCGTCACGGGCGAGCGCAACCCGAACGCGTCGCCGGCGATCACGGTCAGCGCCACGCCGTCTTCGTCGCGCTTGGGCAGCGTGTCGGCCGCGTGGTGCTCGAACGACGGCTCGGTCGTCTCGTGCGCCTGCGGCAGCGCAACCCAGGTCTGGATGCCGTGCACGGTGTGGCCGCTCGCGCGCTGCGCGTCCGGCGTGCGCTCGGAGTGGACGATGCCGCGGCCGGCCGTCATCCAGTTCACGTCGCCCGGCACGATTTCCTGCAGCGAGCCGAGGCTGTCGCGGTGCAGGATCGCGCCGTCGAACAGGTAGGTGACCGTCGCGAGCCCGATGTGCGGATGCGGGCGCACGTCGAGCCCCGTGCCGGCGGACAGCGTGGCGGGCCCCATGTGATCGAAGAAGATGAACGGGCCGACGAGGCGTGCGGCGAGCGCGGGCAGCGTGCGGCGCACCTGCAGGTTGCCGATGTCGCGCACGTGCGGCTTCAGCAGGGCTTTGATCGAGTCGGTCATGGGGGCCTCGTGGGGAACGGCTGGATTGCCGGTCATTGTACTGGCGGCGCGGCGCTGCGCGTGACGGGGGAGCGCGAAACGCGCGCGGCGCGATGCACCCGCGGCAGGCACGCGTCGTGCGGCATCCTCCGCCGTGCGCAGGCCGCCGCGCCCGCCGCCGATTCCATACGCGCCGCGCGGGTATCGGGCCGGGCGGCGAAACCCGGTAGACTGACCGGCTTCATACCGACAATTCGACAATCGAGGAGACGCCGATGATGGCCCCGAAGGACTTGCTGCTCGCGCTGGTCGTGATCCTCGCGTGGGGCGTGAACTTCGTCGTGATCAAGGTCGGCCTGCACGGCATGCCGCCGATGCTGCTCGGCGCGCTGCGCTTCACGCTCGCGGCCGTGCCCGCGGTGTTCTTCGTGCGCCGGCCGCAGATTTCGTGGCGGCTGCTGGTGCTGTACGGCGCGACGATCCAGCTCGGCCAGTTCGTGTTCCTGTTCACCGGCATGTACGTCGGCATGCCGGCCGGCCTCGCATCGCTCGTGCTGCAGTCGCAGGCGTTCTTCACGCTGGTGTTCGCGATGCTGTTCCTCGGCGAGCGGCTGCGCGTGCAGAACCTGGTCGGGCTCGCGATTGCCGCGGGCGGGCTCGTCGTGATCGCCGCGCAGGGCGGCCGCGCGATGACGCTCGCGGGCTTCCTGCTGACGATCTGCTCGGCCGCGATGTGGGCCGTCGGCAATATCGTCACGAAGAAGGTCGGCAAGGCGAACCTCGTGTCGCTCGTCGTGTGGGCGAGCCTTGTGCCGCCCGTGCCGTTCTTCCTGCTGTCGCTGTGGTTCGAAGGGCCGCAGCGGATCGCGACCGCGCTCGCCGGGCTCGACGGCGCATCGATCTTCGCGGTCGTTTATCTCGCGTTCGTCGCGACGCTGCTCGGCTACGGGCTGTGGAGCCGCCTGCTGTCGCGCTACCCGGCCGCGCAGGTCGCGCAATTCTCCCTGCTGGTGCCGATCATCGGGCTCGCGTCGTCGGCGCTGCTGCTCGACGAGCATCTGACGCAGGCGCAGTTGATCGGCGCCGCGCTCGTGATGGGCGGGCTCGCGGTGAACGTGTTCGGCGGGAAACTGCTGAGCCGCTTCGCGGCGTCGTGACGCGCCGGCACGCACTGCGTGCCGGCGGGGGGAAGCGGTGGCGCTCAGGCCATCCGGCTCTTCGCGAGCGGCGGATTCGCGGCGAAATAGCGCTTGATGCCGCGGAAGATCGCGTCGGCCATCTCGTCGCGATAGCTGTCGTCGTTGAGCCGGCGCTCTTCGTCCGGGTTGCTGATGAACGCGGTCTCGACGAGGATCGACGGAATGTCGGGCGCCTTCAGCACCGCGAACCCGGCCTGCTCGACCGAGCCCTTGTGCAGCTTGTTGATGCCGCCGACTTCCTTCAGCACGTAGTTGCCGTAGCGCAGCGAGTCGCGGATCTGCGCGGTCGTCGACATGTCGAACAGCGCGCGGTTCACGGCCGCGTCCGCCGTCTTGATGTTGATGCCGCCGATCAGGTCCGACGAATTCTCCTTGTTCGCCATCCAGCGCGCCGCGGCGCTCGTCGCGCCGTGGTCGGACAGCGCGAACACCGACGAGCCGCGTGCGGACGGCGTCGTGAACGCATCCGCGTGGATCGACACGAAGAGATCCGCGCCGACGCGGCGCGCCTTCTGCACGCGCACGTTCAGCGGCACGAAGAAGTCGGCGTCGCGCGTCATCATCGCGCGCATGTTCGGCGCGGCGTCGATCTTCGCGCGCAGCTTCTTCGCGATGTCGAGCGCGATGTGCTTCTCGTACGTGCCGTTGCCGCCGATCGCGCCCGGATCCTCGCCGCCGTGGCCCGGGTCGATCGCGACCGTCAGCAGACGCACGGTGCCGCCCTTGCCGGATTTCGGCGCGGTGAACTTGTAGGTGTCGCCGTCGTCGTCGCTGTCGTCGCGGCGCGCGATGACGGGCGGCGGCTTGACGGCCGGCTTCGCGGGCGTCGACGGCGTGCCGGCGGCCGGCGGCGCGTGCGGCGTGGCCGGCGTGTTCTGCGCGAAACGCTGGAAGAATGCGTCGCTGTTGTCGCCCGCGCCGGGCGGCGGGGTGCCGGGGCCCGCCAGCGTGGACGGCGGCTGCATCTGCTGCGCGCGCGCGGTGTCGTTGAGCGCCTGTTCCTTGCGTTCCGTCTGCGCGATCAGGTCGGACAGCGGATCGGGCGCGACGGCCGGATACAGGTCGAACACCAGCCGGTACTTGTACGTGCCGACGGGCGGCAGCGTGAACACCTGCGGCTTCACCGAGCCTTTCAGGTCGAACACCATCCGCACGACGTGTGGCTGATACTGGCCGACGCGCACCGACTGGATCTGCGGATCGTTCGGCGCGATCTTCGAGACGAGGTCGCGCAGCGCCTGGTCGAGGTCGAGGCCGCTCAGGTCGACGACGAGACGGTCGGGACCCTGCAGCAGCTGTTGGCTATTCTGCAGCGGCTGGTCGGATTCGATCGTGACGCGCGTGTAATCGCGTGCGGGCCACACGCGCACGCCGAGCACCGACGACGCGTGCGCGAGCCGCGGCGCGACGAGACCGAGCACCAGCGTCGACGCCCCCGCGCGCAGGATCTGACGGCGCCGCCAGTTGTGCGTCGCGGTGGCCGCCGATTCGATCGAGCGGAACGGTTTGATCAACATCTTTCGAGACATGCCTTTCCTGAAGCGCTGTACGCCCGGACGGTGAGGGCACGGCCGTCGCCATCCACGTCGAGCGAGAAAACCAGATCGGGCACGCCGAGCAGGGCGCCCGCCTGTTGCGGCCATTCGACGAGGCAGATCGCGGTGGAATTGAAATATTCGCGAAAGCCTGCATCGGACCATTCGGCCGGATCGTTGAATCGATACAGATCGAAGTGATAGACCTCGAGTTCCCCATCGCTGCGTTCGAGCGCGTACGGCTCGACGAGCGTATAGGTTGGGCTGCGCACACGCCCCTCGTGGCCGAGGCCGCGCAGGATCGCGCGCACGAGGGTCGTCTTGCCCGCGCCGAGATCGCCGACCAGCTGGATCTGCAGCCCGTCGAACGTATGCGCGCGGTCGAGCTCGAGGCGCGCCGCGTCGAGCGCGTGCGCGAAGCGGGTGCCGAAGGCCTCGGTTGCCGCTTCGTCGGCGAGCGCGACCACGCGCTCCGCGAGCGGGGCGGGCAACGTGGCATGAGGCGGTTGGCTGGACGTGGCTGGCATTCTCGTAAAATAGTGCGATGAACCGACTACCGGAACGCGCCGCATCCGACAGGCCTTCGACTCGTGACGAAGGCGCGGCGCCGTGCGCGCTCGACGATGCGGCGTTGACTGCGCTCGCCGCTCGCATCAGGGCGTGGGGGCGCGAATTGGGTTTCGGGGCGATCGGCATCAGCGATACCGATCTCTCGGATGCCGAAGCGGGCCTCGCCGCCTGGCTGGAAGCCGGATACCACGGCGAAATGGATTATATGGCGAAACATGGGATGAAACGCGCGCGGCCGGCCGAACTTGTGGCCGGTACGCGACGCGTGATCTCCGTGCGGCTCGCCTATTTGCCGGGCCAAACGCTCGCGGCCGACGCGCCCGCTGGCGAGCCCGGCGCGCTCGTGCCGCACGACTGGCGCGCGCGCGAACGGGCGCGGCTCGAGGATCCGCAGGCGGCCGTCGTGTCGATCTATGCGCGCGGCCGCGACTATCACAAGGTGCTGCGCAACCGGCTGCAGACACTCGCGGAGCGCATCGAGCACGAGATCGGCGGGTTCGGCTACCGCGTGTTCACCGATTCGGCGCCCGTGCTCGAGGTCGAACTCGCGCAGAAGGCCGGAGTCGGCTGGCGCGGCAAGCACACGCTGCTGCTGCAGCGCGATGCCGGCTCGCTGTTCTTTCTCGGCGAGATCTACGTCGACCTGCCGCTGCCGACCGACGCGCACACGTTGCCCGACACCGCGCCCGAGACGCCCGGTGCGCACTGCGGCAGCTGCACCCGCTGCATCGACGCGTGCCCGACCGGTGCGATCGTCGAGCCGTATCGCGTCGATGCGCGCCGCTGCATCTCGTACCTGACGATCGAACTGAAAGGCAGCATCCCCGAGCCGCTGCGGCCGATGATCGGCAATCGCGTGTACGGCTGCGACGACTGCCAGCTCGTGTGCCCGTGGAACAAGTTCGCGCAGGCCGCGCCCGTCGCCGATTTCGACGTGCGGCACGGCCTCGACCGCGCGACGCTCGTCGAGCTGTTCGCGTGGGACGCGGAGGCATTCGACACGCGGATGCAGGGCAGCGCGATCCGGCGCATCGGCTACGAAAGCTGGCTGCGCAATCTCGCGGTCGGGCTCGGCAATGCGCTGCGCGCCGGCGCGGACCGGCTCGCGCCGCCCGCGCGCGATGCGATCGTCGCCGCGCTGCGCGCCCGGGCCGACGATCCGTCGCCGGTCGTGCGCGAGCATGTCGAATGGGCGCTGCGAGCCGCGTGAAGGCGGCGTAAAGTGTCGTCGGCGCGTGCGCAGGGCCGCGCGCGCATCCCTCGGTCAGGAGAATTCAATGTTCAACGCTGTCATCGACGCGCCGTTCGGCAAGGTCGGCATCCGCACGGATGCAGCGGTGGTGCGCGAGATCGTCTATCTGCCCGAATCGATGAAGTCGGTCGATCCGGATTCGGCGCTCGCGAAGCGCGCCGTGAAGCAGATCGAACGTTATTTCGAGCGCGCGTCCGCACGCTTCGACCTGCCGCTCGCCGACGTCGGCAGTGCATTCCAGCACCGGGTGTGGGACGCGATCAGCGATATCCCGCCCGGGACGGTGCTGACCTACGGCCAGGTCGCGAAGCGGATCGGCAGCGCGCCGCGCGCGGTCGGCCAGGCGTGCGGCGCGAACTATTTCCCGCTCGTGATTCCGTGCCATCGCGTCGTCGCGGCGGGCGGTCTCGGCGGATTCGCGAACCACGACGACAACGGCTATTACCAGCAAGTGAAGCGCTGGCTGCTGACGCACGAGGGCGTGCCGTACTGATGAGCGAACCGATGATTTCCCCCGCCGCCGACAACGACACCGACGCCGTCGCGGCATCGCCCGCGCTGCTCGCGAGCCGCGCGTCGATCGACGTGTTCTGCGATGCGCTGTGGCTCGAGCACGGGCTCGCGCGCAACACGCTCGATGCGTACCGGCGCGACCTGGCGCTGTTTTCCCAATGGCTGGCCGCGACGCACGACGCGCCGCTCGACTCGGCCGACGAGGCGATGGTGACGGGCTATATCGCCGCGCGCAGCGACGGCAAGGCGACGTCGTCGAACCGGCGGTTGTCCGTGTTCCGCCGCTATTACGGCTGGGCCGTGCGCGAGCATCGCGCGAGCGCCGATCCGACGCTGCGGATCACGTCCGCGAAAC
>NZ_BCPP01000340.1:0-6606 GCF_016586125.1 Burkholderia sp. E168m23 | reverse complement strand
TTCGGGTCGATGAACGGGCCGACGCAGCTCGAACGCGGCCGCGTGTCGGACGCGCTCGCCGACGGGCTGAAGGGCCGCGGGCACGACGTGCAGATCGTCGAGATGAACTCGGGGCTGCAGGGCATCCAGCGGCTGAACGTGCAGGGGCAGACGGTGTGGTTCGGCGGCGCGGACCCGCGCCGGGAAGGGGTCGCGATGGGCGATTGAGCGGACGATGTTCGTCCGTCGGTGGTGGTGTGCGTGAATCGACGTACATCGCCCATGGGGCCCTGGCGTTCATGCGCCATGCGCCCCCGCCCTCTCTGCGCGCCCGCCGGCCCTGGCCGCGCGCTGCCTCAACGCCCCGCCTGTACCCGATCCATCCCGGCGACACCGCCGGCACGCGATCATGCGCTCGTAGCGCGTCCTATATCCGCCCAATCACTTTCGAAACTGTCTGATCGACGGCGCCTGCGTGCGTACGTATAGTCGCTCCCCTTACGTCGGGGGCGACGTGATTGCGGTTCGCCGCACACCCGCCACCGCACTTCGCCCCCGCCTTTCGACGAAGCCGCACAGGCGTCATCCGGCTGCGTCACGCATAACGTTGATCAGGACTACGATTAATATGTCAGGTATCTCCGCTGCACACTCCCGTACGACGCGTGCCCGCTCGCATGCTTCGCTCAAACGACAACGCACGCCGTCCGCCCGCCTGTCGGCGCTCGCCCTCGCCATCGCCGCACTCGCGCCGTGCTACGGCCACGCGTCCGGCACCGATCTCGTCGAGACCAACCTGATCGTCAAGGGCGGCGACAGCGGCGACCCGATCGCCTCGGGCGCCGGCTCGATCGCAATCGGGGCGGGCGCGAAGGCGACCGGCGAAACCGGTGGCGATTATTCCGCGATCGCGATCGGTGACAGAGCCGTCGCCAATGGTCGCTCGACCATCGCCGTCGGCGAAGCGGCGAACGTCCACGGCGATCGCTCGAGCGCCTTCGGCGTGTCGTCAAGCGTCAACGCGAATCGCGCGCTGGCGCTCGGTGCGGACGCGAAGGTCACCGCGCACGGTGCGGTCGCGCTCGGCCAGGGCAGCGTCGCCGATCGCACGAACACCGTGTCGATCGGCACGGCGGACACCCAGCGCCAGCTCGTCAACCTCGGCGCAGGCACGCGCGACACCGACGCAACCAACCTGTCGCAGTTGAAGCCCGTGGTCGCGGCGCTCGGCGGCGATGCGGCCGTCAATGCGGACGGCACCGTGCGCGGCCCGAACTACACGGTGGACGGACGATCGTTCAACACCGTCGGCGGTGCGCTGACCCAACTCGACGGACGCGTCACGACGATCGACGGGCGTGTCACCACCGTCGAAAACAACGTCACGTCGATCCGCAACGACGTCACCGATCTCGGCACGCGGCTCGACAACGGCACGACCGGCCTCGTCCGGCAGGACCCGGCGAATCTCGCGATCTCGATCGGCGCCGACAAGGGCGGCACGTCGGTCAGCGTCGGCGGCACTGACGGCACGCGCACGCTGACCGGCCTGTCGGCACCGGCGACACCGACGCCGTGACGGTCGCGCAGCTCAAGGCGACCGGACTGATCGATCCGAACGGCAAGGCGCTCGGCGCGATCGTGTACGACGACCTGACGCTGAATCGCGCCACGCTCGGCGGCGTCGGCGGCACCTTGCTCGACAACGTCAAGGCAGGCGCGATCGCGGCGAGCAGCATGCAGGCCGTCAACGGCGGGCAGCTCTTCTCGATGCAGCAGCAATTCGAAACGCGCCTGGAATCGCTCGACACGCGTATCAAGAACATCGAGCAGGTCGGCCCGAACACCCGGCCGCCGACCGGCGAGCAGGGCGGCCAGCTGGCGCAGCTGGGCGACGGCTCCGGCGCGACCGGCTCGGATTCGATGGCGCTCGGCCCGAACTCGAGCGCATCCGGCAACGGCAGCCTCTCGATCGGCAACAACGCGACGGCGTCGGGCAACAATTCGGTGGCACTCGGCAACGGCTCCGTCGCCGATCGCGACAACACGGTGTCCGTCGGCGCGCCCGGTCAGGAGCGGCAGATCACCAACGTGAAGGCCGGCACCGCGCCGACCGACGCCGTGAACGTGCAGCAACTGAACGACCACATCGGCAGCGTTCGTTCCGACATGGATCATTACCGGCGCGACGCGAGCGGCGGTATTGCGTCGGCGGTGGCGATCGCGAACTTGCCGCAGGCATCGCTGGCAGGCGAAAGCATGGTGGCGATCGCCGGCGGCACCTACAGCGGGCAGTCGGCCGTCGCGTTCGGCCTGTCGACCGCCACCCGCAACGGGCGCTGGGTGGTCAAGGCATCCGGGTCGACCAATACCCGCGGCACGGTCGCGGTGGGCGCCGGCGCGGGCTATCGCTGGTAACGCGCCACGGCGACATCACCCACAGCAAGCAACAGGGGCCGGGTTCGTTCGATACGAACCCGGCCCCTCGGTCTTCTCGACACGGGCACCCACCGTAAGTCCTTTCCGCCTGTACGGCCTACCCTCGCCCCTTCCACGGCACCACCCGCCGCTCGACCCAGCGCATCGCCAGATCGAACAGCCATGCGATCGCGCCGATGATCAGGATGCCCATCACGACGATGTCGGTGCGCAGGAAACTCGATGCGTTGAGCACCATCTGCCCGAGCCCGGCTGTCGCGGCGACCATCTCGGCCGCGACGAGCGTCGTCCAGCCGAACCCGATCGCGATCCGCAGGCCGGTGAGGATCTCCGGCAGCGCGGCCGGCAGCACGACATGCCGCACGATCTGCGCGAAGCTGCCGCCGAGCGAATACGCGGCGTTGATCTGCTCGACGGTTGCCGCACGCACGCCGGCGCGCGCGGCCATCGCGATCGGCGCGAAGCACGCGAGAAAGATCACGACCAGCTTCGCCGTTTCGTCGATGCCGAACCAGATCACGACGAGCGGCAGATACGCGAGCGGCGGCAGCGGCCGATAGAACTCCAGCAGCGGATCGAGCACGCCGCGCGCGATGCGGCTCACGCCCATCAGAATGCCGGCCGGCACGCCGATCGCGGTCGCGAGCAGGAACGCGCCGAACACGCGCGCGGCGCTCCACAGCAGATGTTCGGACAACGGCAGGCCGCCCTGGATGCGGCCGTGCCATGCGTCGACGAACGCGGTCCACACTGCTTCCGGCGCGGGCAGGAACAGCGGCGGCAGCCACTGGAAATGCGTCGCGACCCACCAGAGCGCGGCCAATGCCGCGATCGTCGCAGCGCTCAACCCGGCCGTCTTTCCTTGCCCCGGCAACCGGTAACGATGTGATGTCCGGGCGGGACGCACCGCATGGCGCTGTTGCGCCGCGCGCGCATCCCGTTCGGAGTCGGCGGTCGCGCGATCGGCCGCCCAGGAATCCTGCGTGCTCATGTCGTCCTGCCTGTGCAATGTACTGATCCGGCCGCGCCCGACGGACGCACCCTGCCGCGCGAACTCGTGCATCACGCGGGCTCCGCGACCGCCTCGTCGCGATGCAGGTACGCGATCAGCCGCTCGCGCCACCCGATGAAATCCGGCGACGACTTCACCGCACGCGCGTCGCGCGATTCGACGTAGCGGCGCGCGAACGGCAACTCGAAGGTTTCGGCGATGCGACCGGGGCCCGGCGTCATCACGACGAGACGCGTCGCGAGGAACAACGCCTCCTCGACGTCGTGCGTGATGAAGAACACCGTCTTGCCGGTGCGCGCCCACACGTCGAGCACGAGCGCCTGCATCGTGCCGCGCGTCATCGCATCGAGCGCGCCCATCGGTTCGTCCATCAGCAGCACGCGCGGGTCGCTGGCGAGCGCACGCGCGATGCCGACCCGCTGCTGCATCCCGCCCGACAGTTCATACACGCGTGCATGCGCGTGGCGCTCGAGACCGACGAGCGTCAGCATCTCGCGCGCCCGCGCTTCGCGTTCGGCCTTCGACACGCGCGCAAAGCGCAACCCGAGCGCGACGTTGTCGAGCACGTCGAGCCACGGCAGCAACGCGTATTTCTGGAACACGACGCCGCGATCGGCGCCGGGGCCCGTGATCGGCACGCCGTCGACGCGCACGTCGCCCGTCGTCGGCGCGACGAAGCCGGCCATGCAGTTCAGCAGCGTGGTCTTGCCGCATCCGGACGCACCGAGCGCGACGACGAATTCACCGGCATCGATGCGCAGGTCGACCTGCGCGAGCGCCTGCGTCGTCGGCCTGCCGCGCTCGCCCGGATAGGCAACCGATACCTGGCGGACTTCCAGCGTGCTCATGATCGAAGGCCTCCGCGATGAGTGGGCTGAGTGGCCGCGCTCAGCGCGCGGCCTTCTGCACGAACTGCGGATCGACGCCGACCGAATAGTCGGACAGCACCGTCTGGATCGTGCCTTGCGATTTGAGGAACGTGGCCGTGGCCGCGAGCGACTTCGCGGCGCCCGATTGCGCGCCGCCGCCGAGCCACGTCGGCGATACCTGTTCGGCCGCCGTCGGGAATGCGTAGAGCGCGAGGCTGGCCGGCACGTCCTGCGCGTTCGCGCCGGACACCTTCGCGACCGCCGCGACCTGCGGCGAGCCGACCTTCCACGCCGCCGCATGCGCGCGGTAGTCGGCGTCCGCCGCCGCGAGCACCTTCACGAAGCGCGTGACGAACTCGGGGTTCTCGCGCGCGAACTTGCGGCTCACGACGAAGCCGTCGAAGGTCGCCTTGCCACTTTCTTTCGCAACCTGGCCGGACGTCGTCAGCACGGTGCCCGACTGCTTGACCTTCGCGAGCACCGGGTCCCAGATATAGGTCGCGTCGATGTCGCCGCGCGTCCATGCGGCGGCGACTTCGGGCGGACGCAGGTTGACGATCTTCACGTCGTTCGGATTGACGCCCGCGGCCTGCAGCGCGACGAGCGTATGGAAGTGCGACGTCGACACGAACGGCACACCGATCTTCTTGCCCTTGAGCGCGGCGATGCTGGTCACGCCCGAACCGTTGCGCGCGACGAGCGCCTCGGCGTCGTTGATGTTGTCGAGCACCCAGAACAGCGAGATGTCGAGCCCCTGCGACAGGCCGGCCGCGATCGGGCTCGAGCCCGCTTCGCCAAGCTGCACGGAGCCCGACGCGAGCGCGCGGATCACGTCGGCGCCGCTGTCGAGCTTGCGGAACGTGACCTTGTAGCCGGTCGCCTTTTCGACTTCACCGCTCGCCTGCGCGTAGCGCCATGGCACGACCATGTCCTGGTACGCGATCACGACTTCGCGCGATTCGGCGTGCGCCGCGCCGAGCGCGGCAAAGGCGGTCAGCGCGACGACGGCGCGGCGGATGAAGCTGAAACGGGACATGCGGCTCTCCTTCGGAATGCGGGCATTGCTGCGGGAGAGCCGACTTTACGGGCTTTGCGCGCGGCGGGAGCGAACTTATCCTGCGAAGCTATCGATGCCGTTTCAGCTTTGCTTTCCACGCTAGACCGGATTGCGCATCCGGTCGGATGACGATTGCCGCGCGCATGCGCGGATAACCGCCGCGCCAACGAAAAAGCCCGCATCGCTGCGGGCTTTTTTCGACTGCTCGAGACTGTTGCAGATGGAAGCGGGCGCGACGCTCAGACCACCCCGGCCCCATGCGCCTGCAGATCGGCGTGATAGCTCGAGCGCACCATCGCGCCGACGGCCGCGTGCGTGAAGCCCATCTTGTACGCCTCTTCCTCGTACATCTTGAACGTGTCCGGATGCACGTACGCACGCACCGGCAGGTGGTGCTCGGATGGCTGCAGGTACTGGCCGATCGTCAGCATGTCGACGTCGTGCGCGCGCAGGTCGCGCATCACCTGCAGGATTTCCTCTTCCGTCTCGCCGAGGCCGACCATCAGGCCCGACTTCGTCGCGACGTCCGGATGCAGCGCCTTGAAGTCCTTCAAGAGCTTCAGCGAGTGCGCGTAGTCCGAACCCGGGCGCGCTTCCTTGTACAGGCGCGGCACCGTTTCGAGGTTGTGGTTCATCACGTCGGGCGGCGCGGCGTTCAGGATCGAGATCGCGCGGTCGAGACGGCCGCGGAAGTCCGGCGTCAGGATTTCGATGCGCGTGTCCGGCGACTGCGCACGCGTTTCGCGAATGCACTCGACGAAGTGGGCGGCGCCGCCGTCGCGCAGATCGTCGCGGTCGACGCTCGTGATCACCACGTACTTGAGCTTGAGCGCCGCGATCGTGCGCGCGAGGTTCTTCGGTTCGTCCGCGTCGAGCGGATCGGGACGGCCGTGGCCGACGTCGCAGAACGGGCAGCGGCGCGTGCACTTGTCGCCCATGATCATGAACGTCGCGGTGCCCTTGCCGAAGCATTCGCCGATGTTCGGGCAGCTCGCTTCCTCGCACACGGTGTGCAGGTTGTGCTCGCGCAGGATCGTCTTGATCTCGTTGAAACGCGAGCTGCCGGTGGCCGCCTTCACGCGGATCCACTCGGGCTTCTTCAGCTTTTCGATCGGAATGACCTTGATCGGGATGCGTGCCGTCTTCGCCTGCGCCTTCTGCTTGGCGGTCGGATCGTAGGCCGGGGTCGCGGCCGTATCGGCCGGTGCGGGAGAAGCGGTAACGTCAGTCATTCGATTGTTCCAGTGCGT
>NZ_BCPP01000339.1:0-6609 GCF_016586125.1 Burkholderia sp. E168m23 | reverse complement strand
TTTCTACGAGCGCTGCCAGCGCATCCTCGAGGATTTCCGCGACGCGGAGGCGACCGTGACGGCGTCCGCGCAGCGCCCGCGCGGCAAGCTGCGCGTGAGCCTGCCGGTGATCGGCTACCGCTTCCTGCTGCCGGTGCTGCCCGAATTCCGGCAGCGCTATCCGGACGTCGAGCTCGATCTCGATTTCAACGACCGGATGGTCGACGTCGTCGAAGGCGGCTTCGACGCGGTGATCCGCAGCGGCCCGCTGTCCGATTCGAGCCTGATGTCGCGGCGGCTCGGCCCGTTCGCGTTCGTGCTGTGCGCGACGCCCGCCTATCTCGCGCAGGCCGGCACGCCGCGCACGCCGCGCGAGCTCGAAGCGCACGACTGCGTACGCTACTGCTTCCCGACCACCGGCAAGCTGCAGGACTGGGCGCTCGCGGCCGACGACGGCACGCCGCTCACGCTGCGCACCGCGATGACCTGCAACAACATGGAAGCGCTGCGCGGCGCCGTGCTCGCGGGGCTCGGCATCGGCTACATGCCCGACTTCCTCGCGCGCGACGCGCTCGAATACGGCACGCTCGTCACCGTGCTCGACGACTACCGGATCGCGCCGGGGCAGTTCTCGATCGTGTGGCCGTCGAGCCGGCAGTTGTCGCCGAAGCTGCGCGTGTTCGTCGATTTCCTATGCGAGCGGCTGTTCAAATAGCAACAAGCTGGAGAGGTATTCCGAAAAGCATGGCGTCCCGGACGTTTGGTACAAGAACGCTCAGACCGTCGAAGCTGCTTCCCTCGACGTTTGATCAGCTGTTCGCCCCAAATCAGACTCACGCCTATTCGACTCGCAGGTCCGATACCTTCGATGCTTGGCTTTAGGGAAACGGATAGAGAGGCGCCGCTGATCGCGGATGCACGACACCGACATGCAAATCAGATATCCCGAAGCTCGCGCGCCTCATCTTCTTTACGCAGCATCCGCGAGTGCTTCTGCGATACCGACAACATGCCTGCCACAACAACAGCGATTGCAAAAGTCACAACCATTCGCGTCGGCATTGTTCCCAAATTGCCTGTCGGCAGTACGGCGTCCCAGAATTGAGCCGTGGGAATCTTTGCGGCTAGCGTCGCAAGCCCAGGCACGATAGGAGAAGCGCTGGTCGTTTGAATCATTGATGCGGAAGAAATCGGAATGAGTAGCCCAACAAGAGCCGCAAATCCGGCAGTCTTCCAAATCAGCAACTTCCTCACACGTTCCGGGCGTTTCATCTGCGCAGTCCAAGTTGTTGTTCTCGGACGCTATATCGACACTATTTATCTGATCTTTAACGCTTGTTCACCGCAGAAGCTTCCAGCGTCATTTTTCCGACCAGTAGCCACCTCGTCACGCCGCGCCGATCCGCTCCGCTTCCGCCGCCGGCAGCAGCGCGTCGCTGTCGTCCTTCAGCCCGACGCCCGTCAACTGGAGCCTGCGCGCATGCGTCATCAGGTAATGCAGCTTGTGCGCGGCGGCGGCGTGCGGCAGCCCTTCGGGCCGCACGTTCGAGATGCAGTTGCGCAGCGCGTCGTGACAGCCGACCTTCGGCGCCCACGTCAGGTACACGCCGAGGCTGTCCGGCGAACTGAGGCCGGGCCGTTCGCCGATCAGCATCGCGACCACCTTCGCGCGCAGCAGCTCGCCGATCTCGTCGCCGAGCGCGACGCGCGCCTGCGTCGCGACCACCACCGGGCCGATCCGCCAGCCGTCCGCGTCGAGCCGCGGCCGCACGGCCTGCAACAGCGGCAGCGCCTGCTTCGCGGCCGCGAACGCCGACAGCCCGTCGCCGACCACGAACACGACATCGGGCGCGTCGTCGAGCGCCGCCCCGTAGCCGGCCAGCAGGCCGCGGCTGTCGTCCGACAGCTTGCGGCCGAGATCGGGCCGGCGCAGGTAGTGGTCGCGGTCGGGCGCGGCGCTCTGCACCCGCAGCGTCGGCAGCAGGCCGGCCGCCTCGATCTCGCGCCGCAGCGCATCCGCGTCGAGCGGCTGGTGCACCGCGTCGCGCGCCTGCGCATGCGACAGGTTGAAGGCCAGGAGCGGCGCGGTCGGCAGGCTGTTGCCCGCGCGGCCGAGCGCGATCCGCGCGTTCGTGAACGACTTCAGCTGCGCCCAAGGGTTCTTTTCGACGGCGTCGCTCATGCGGAAATCCCCATCCAGTCGTTCGCGCCCGCGAGCAGCGGCACGCGTGCCGTCGCCGCGCGCAGCGCGCCGTGCGCATCGGCGATTTCCATCGTCTCCAGCCATTCCTCGAACTCGGGCGCGCGGCGCAGGCCGAGCACCTCGCGCACGTAGAGCTGGTCGTGGAACGACGTGCTCTGGTAGTTCAGCATCACGTCGTCGGCGCCCGGAATTCCCATGATGAAGTTGATGCCGGCCGCCCCCAGCAGCGTCAGCAGCGTGTCCATGTCGTCCTGGTCGGCTTCCGCGTGGTTCGTGTAGCAGATGTCGCAGCCCATCGGCACGCCGAGCAGCTTGCCGCAGAAGTGATCCTCGAGCCCGGCGCGGATGATCTGCTTGCCGTCGTACAGGTATTCGGGCCCGATGAAGCCGACCACCGTGTTCACGAGGAACGGTTCGAACTTGCGCGCGACCGCATACGCGCGCACTTCGCAGGTCTGCTGGTCGACGCCGAAATGCGCGTTCGCCGACAGCGCGCTGCCCTGCCCCGTCTCGAAATACATCAGGTTGTTGCCGACCGTGCCGCGCTTCAGCGCCAGCGCGGCCTCGCGCGCCTCGCCGAGCAGCGCGAGCGAGATCCCGAAGCTGGCATTGGCCTTCTCGGTGCCCGCGATCGACTGGAACACGAGATCGACCGGCGCGCCCTTCTCGATCGCCGCGATCGTGTTGGTCACGTGGGTGAGCACGCACGACTGGGTCGGCACGCCGTAGCGTTCGCGAAAGCCGTCGATCATCGCGAGCAGCTTCACGATCGCCGCGAGGCTGTCGGTGGCCGGATTGATGCCGATCATCGCGTCGCCGCAGCCGTACATCAGCCCGTCGAGCATCGACGCGGCGATGCCCTTCACGTCGTCGGTCGGATGGTTCGGCTGCAGCCGCACCGACATCCGGCCGGCCAGCCCGACCGTGTTGCGAAAGCGCGTGACGACGCGGCGCTTTCTCGCGGCCGCGATCAGGTCCTGGTTGCGCATCAGCTTCGACACGGCCGCGACCATCTCGGGCGTGAGACCGGGCGCGATCCGTTCGAGCGCCGCGCCGTCGGCCGCGGGCGACAGCAGCCAGTTGCGGAAATCGCCGACGGTGAGGTGCGAGATCTCCGCGAACGCCTGCGCGTCATGATCGTCGATGATGAGGCGCGTGACCTCGTCGTCTTCATACGGGATCACCGCTTCGCTCAGGAACGCCTTCAGCGGCACGCCCGCGAGCGCGATCTTCGCGGCGACGCGCTCCTCCTCGCTCGCCGCCGCGACGCCGGCGAGCTGGTCGCCGGAACGCAGCGGGCTCGCCTTGGCGAGCAGCGTCTTCAGGTCCGCGAAGCGGTACGTGCGCGGACCGATCGTCTCCGTATAGGACATCGTTCGAATCTCCTTGCCAAAAGCCGACGGCGCGCCCGTTCGACGGGGCGCGCCGGTTGCCGTCAGGAACGGCCTTTCACGTTCACCGTCGTCACGGCGCTCACTCCTCCAGCAGCGCGTCGCCGGGCGCGCTCGCACGCTGGGAGCGGGTCGCGAGGAAGTACGCGTAACCGACCGCGAGGAAGCCGACGAACACCAGCGCGACCAGCCCGTTGAAATACACCATCGTACCGAGGCAGACGAGCGCCGCCAGGATCGCGAATGCCGGGAAGATCGGGTACAGCGGCGCGCGGAACGGCCGCTCCAGGTTCGGCTGCGAGCGGCGCAGCTTGAACAGCGCCGCCATGCTCACGATATACATCACAATTGCGCCGAACACCGACATCGTCACGATATTCGCGGTGAGCGTCTGGCCGCCGAACTGGATCAGCTCGTCGCTGTAGATCGCGGCAATCCCGACCACGCCGCCCGCGAGGATCGCGCGATGCGGCGTCTTGAAGCGCGGATGCACCTTCCCGAGCCACTCCGGCAGGTAGCCTTCGCGGGCCAGCGCGAAGATCTGGCGCGAATAGCCGAGGATGATCCCGTGGAACGACGCGACGAGGCCGAACAGCCCGAGCCACACGAGCATGTGCATCCAGCCGCTGTTCGCGCCGACGATGTACTTCATCGCCTGCGGCAGCGGGTCGTTGATGTTCGCGAGCTTGGTCCAGTCGCCCGCGCCGCCGGCGAACACCATCACGCCGATCGCGAGCGCCACGAGGGTCAGGATGCCGGCCACGTACGCGATCGGAATCGAGCGCTTCGGATTCTTCGCTTCCTCGGCGGCCATCGCGACGCCTTCGATCGCGAGGAAGAACCAGATCGCGAACGGAATCGCCGCGAACATCCCGTGGAATGCGCCCACGCTGAAGTGATCGGCGCCCGACCAGCCGCCCTTCGTGAAATTGCTCCACGCGAAACCCGGCGACACGACGCCCATGAACACCAGCAGCTCGAAGATCGCGAGCAGCGTGACGACGAGCTCGAAGGTCGCCGCGATCTGCACGCCGACGATGTTCAGCGCCATGAACACGAGATACGCGCCCATCGCCGCGTGTTTCGGTTCGAGCCCCGGAAACTGCACATGCAGGTACGCGCCGATCGCGAGCGCGATCGCGGGCGGCGCGAACACGAACTCGACCAGCGTCGCGGCGCCGGCCAGATAGCCGCCGGTCGGGCCGAATGCGCGGCGCGCATAGGCGAACGGGCCGCCCGCGTGCGGGATCGACGTCGTCAGCTCGGTGAAACTGAAGATGAAGGTGGTGTACATCGCCGCGACGAACAGCGCGGTGATCACGAAACCCAGCGTGCCCGCGCTCGCCCAGCCGTAGCTCCAGCCGAAGTATTCGCCGGAAATCACGAGGCCGACCGCGATGCCCCACAGTTGCCAGGTCCCTAGCGTCTGCTGCAGCGCGGGCTGGCCGGAGGACTTGGCGCCGGCGGCGGGCCGGCCATTCGACTCTGCTTTCATCGGACTCTCCTCAAAGGCGCCGGGCCTGCGGGCCCGCGCGACTGAGAATCGATGCTAGAGAGTCATTAAACGACGTGTTATCGAAATTCGGCAAAGATCGCGGCTGACATTTCGCTTGCGGAAACGCTTTCGGAAACGCTTGCGGTACCGCTCGCGGCAACGCCCGCCGCGCCCGTTGCCACGCCGGTCCGGCCCGCGCGATGCGGGCCGGATCGGCCGTGCCGACGGGCCTTACTGGCCGCCGCCGCGCTGGTTGAACCAGCGGTCGAGCAGCTTGCCGGCCGCTTCCCGGCCGCCGAGGCCGAACGACAGCGCAACGGCCACCGCGATCGCGCCGAGCACGAGGCCGAACGCGAGCTGCACGATTTCGTTCGCGATGCCCATCGCGCGCAGCCCCATCGCGAACACGAGGCCGAGGATCGCGAACTGGGCGATCCGCGCGAACAGCACGCTGTGCTCGCGGTCGGCCTGCTCGATCACGCGGCGCGCGAGGCCCGCGAGCCACACGCCGATCACGAGGATCACGCCGCCCATCAGCACGTGGCCGCCGAATTCGATGAACAGCGTGACGACGTCGCGCACCTGCGTGAAGCCGAGCCGGTTCGCGGCTTCGACCGACGCGAATAGCATCGCGAAGAACACGATCAGTCGCGCGACCAGCACCGACGGCTGCAGGATGCCCGAGAACACGCGCTCGACGCCGAGCACGGCCGGCAGCCCGTCGACGCCGGCGGCTTCCAGCAGCTTCTGCGCGAGCGACGCGACGAAGCGCGCGAAGTAGAACGTGACCAGCACGATCACGATCGCCGCGACGATGTCGGGCACCGCGCCGAGGAACTGGTTCAGCATGTTGGTCGCGGGAATCGAGATCGCGTCGATCTTCAGCGCGTCGAGCGCGGAGATCAGCGTCGGCACGAACACGAACACGTAGACGATGGTGCCGACCAGGCTCGACACGCGCACGGGCGTCGGGCTGTCGATCCCTTGCGTGAGGCGGTCGGCGCCGGCGGCGACCAGCAGGTTCGTCACCAGGCCGCGCAGCACGCGCGCGACGACCCAGCCGACGAAGCCGATCACCGCGGCCGCGAAGATGTTCGGCACGATCGCGAGCAGCTTGTCGACCATCCCCTGCACCGGCGACAGCAGGCCCGACAGCGCGAACGAGCCGAGGATCGCCGGCAGGAACATCAGGATCACGAGCCAGAACAGCACGTCGCCGAGATAGCCGCTCATCGGCTGCATGCCGGCGCTTTCGGACAACGTGGCGTCGACCTTGCTCGCCTTCAGCGCGCGGTTCGCGAGGCTGCGCAGCAGCGACGCGATCAGCCACGCGATCAGCGTCAGCGCCGCGCCGCCGATCAGGTTCGGCAGGTAGTTGACGATGTGCGTGACGAGCAGCGAGAACGGATTGGAGACCGCGTACAGGTTGAGCACGTTGAAGATGCCCACCGCGGTGACGAGCAGCACGAGCCAGAACAGGCCGCTGGCGATGATGCGTTCGACGCAGGCGCCCTGGCCGGTGCTGTCGGTGATCCGCTGAT
>NZ_BCPP01000338.1:0-6608 GCF_016586125.1 Burkholderia sp. E168m23 | reverse complement strand
CGGCTGATCGGCCGCGCGTACACCGATCCCTCGCCGTTCGTGCGCAACTTCCTGACCGCGCACTATGCGAGCGTCGCGGGCCGCTTCTTCGATGCCTTCCAGCGCGCGCTGCCGCACCTGCCACGCACCGAGCTCGGCTGGCGGCTGCACTTCGCGATCGGCGCGCTGTCCGGCGCGCTCGCGGGCGCCGAAACGGAAAGCCTGATCGACGAATTCTCGCAAGGCCGCACGATGAACGACGTGCAGATGATCGCGCGGCTGTCGTCGCTGATCGTCGCCGCGCTGAAGGCGCCGATGCCCGACACGGCGCAACTGTCGATCTTCGCGGCGGTGCTCGACGACGCGGGCGCCAGCGAAGCGTTCGGCCTGCCGCAGTCGGGCGCGACGACCGCCGAGACGGCCACGCTGCATTCCACGAACTAAGCGCGCGAGGCCACGCGCGGCTTCCTGTTCATGATTTGATTGATACGCGCGGTCGGACGCGGCGTCGAGACGCCCACGCCGATCGGCCGCGAAGCACGGGGCATGGGCCGGCGCTGATGCGCCGACTCGCGCCGAGAGCAAAGACCGGAGACACGTCATGCCATCTTCCGCAGCAACCACCTCGGCCCAGATTGCGCCGAACACCGACGCCATCTGGTACGCGTCGTACCCGCCCGGCGTTCCGCACGAGATCGACGTCACGCAATACGCGTCGCTCGTGCAGTTCTTCGACGAATGCACGACCCGCTTCGCCGACCGCGTCGCCTACGTGAGCGCCGGCGCGTCGATGACCTACCGCACGCTCGCGCAGAAGGTCGACGCATTCGCGTCGTATCTGCAAAGCCTCGGCGTGAAGCCCGGCGACCGCGTCGCGATCATGCTGCCGAACACGTTCCAGTACCCGGTCGCGCTGTTCGGCACGCTGAAGGCCGGCGCGATCGTCGTCAACGTGAATCCGCTCTACACCGTGCGCGAACTCGCGCACCAGTTGAAGGACAGCGGCGCGCAGACGATCGTCGTGTTCGAGAACTTCGCGCGCACGCTGCAGGACGCGCTGCCGGAAACGCAGGTGAAGCACATCGTCGTCACCGCGCTCGGCGACCTGCTCGCCGACGGCTTCAACGCGAAAGGACGCCTGATCAATTTCGTGCTGAAGCACGTGAAGAAGCTCGTGCCGGCCTACCACCTGCCGCAGGCGATCCGGCTGCGCTCCGCGCTCGCGCTCGGTGCACGCGGCAAGCCGCAACCGGTGCAGACCACGCGCGACGATCTCGCGTTCCTGCAGTACACGGGCGGCACGACCGGCGTCGCGAAAGGCGCGATGCTCACGCACGGCAACCTGATCGCGAACCTGCTGCAGGCGAAGGCCTGGATCGCCGACCAGGTGTCGGGCGACGTCGAAACCGTGCTCACGCCGCTGCCGCTCTATCACATCTATTCGCTGACGGTGAACGCGTTCATCTTCATGGGGCTCGGCGGGCGCAACATCCTGATCGCGAACCCGCGCGACATGAAGATGGTGATGAAGATCATCCGCCACGAGACGTTCACGGGCATCACCGGCATCAACACGCTGTACAACGCGTTCCTCGACAACGAGGAATTCCGCAAGCGCGACTTCTCGAAGCTCAAGCTCGCGATGGCGGGCGGGATGGCGATGCAGCGTGCGGTCGCCGAGCGCTTCCAGCAGGTGACGGGCCGGCCGGTGGTCGAAGGCTACGGCCTCACCGAGTGCTCGCCGATCGTCACGATGAACCCCGTGGACCTGAACGACATGGCCGCGTTCAGCGGGTCGATCGGGCTACCCGCGCCGTCGACCGTCGTGCGCTTTCGCCGCGAGGACGGCACCTGGGCCGCCATCGGCGAGCCGGGCGAGCTGTGCGTGCACGGCCCGCAGGTGATGCGCGGCTACTGGCAGCGACCCGACGAGACGGCCAAGGTGATCGACGCCGACGGCTGGCTCGCCACCGGCGACATCGGCGTGATGGACGAGCGCGGCTTCATCCGCCTCATCGACCGCAAGAAGGACATGATCCTCGTGTCGGGCTTCAACGTGTATCCGAACGAGATCGAGGAAGTGCTGGTGATGCATCCCGGCATCAGCGAAGCCGCGGCGATCGGCATTCCGGACGAGGTACAGGGCGAACGGATCAAGGTGTTCGTCGTGCGCCGTGACCCGTCGCTGACGGCCGAGGACGTGCTCGCGCACTGCCGCAAGAACCTGACCGGCTACAAGATGCCGAAGTTCGTCGAGTTCCGCGACGCACTGCCGCAGACGAACGTCGGCAAGATCCTGCGCCGCGCGCTGCGCGACGAGGAACTCGCCAAAATCAACGCCGCGAAGCAAGGCTGAACGATCCATCGCCCCGGGAGACGCTGTCGATGAACGAAGGAATGAAGCGCCACGCACGGCATGTCGCCACGGCGGCCGTCGCGTGCGTGCTGTCGCTCGCGCAGGCAAGCCTGCATGCACAGGAAACGGCCGGCGCCGCGAGCGCGGCCCAGGCCGCCGCGCTGCCGGCGGACCTCGCGAAAGTCACGCACGAGCCGCTCGCGCAACAGGCGCGCTGGCTGCGCACGGCGGCCCAGCGCGGCACGCTCGCGCAACTCGACGACGCGACGCTCACCGCGCTCTTCAAGGCGCTCGATCCGCTCGCCGTGCCGCTCTATATCCGCAATGGCCCGAACGGCTATCCGTCCTACCAGTTCACGATGGTGCGCCAGGAGCGCATCAGCGGAAAATGGTCCGACACGCCCGACCGCATGCTCGTGAAGACGACCCGCGAGCCGCTGCGCGTGTATGCGAAATGGCTGCCGGGCGGCGCGCATGCCGGCCAGGAGACCATCTACGACACGACGCAGCGCAAGGACGAGATGTATGGCCATCTCGGCGGCCTGCTCGGCAAGATTCCGCTGTGGACGGCGATCGACGGCGCACTGGCGCGCGCCCAGTCGAATCACCAGGTGAAGGATCTCGGCACCGAGTTCATCGCGAACCTGTACCTGACCGAAGGGAAGAAATACCTGGAAGCCGGCGTGCAGCGGCCGACCGACGTGGAGGCCAAAACGATCGGCGGCGTGCGCGTCGTCGCGCTCACCTACGAAACGCCGACCGGCCGCCCGCAGTTCTATGCGAAAAAGGAAGTGCTGGGGCTCGACCTGCACGCACCCTATTTCCGGACCGTCGAGTCCTATGACAACGACGGCAGGATCTTCGAGCGGATCGTCATCGAGAAAATCGCGCCGGCGACCCTCGACGACACCGCATTCGACCCGAAAAACCCCGACTACGCGTTCTGACGCGCGCCGGCGGGGCGGTCACGGGCTCAATCGTCATCGTCGTCGCCGTGGTGTCGACGCCAGTGCTTGTAATAGTGCTTGCGCCACTTGCGGTAGCGATCGTCGTCGTCATCCCCGTAATAGCCATACCCATAGCCCGGATAGGCGACGATGGCCGGCTGCGGCGCCACATAGACCGGCGCCGGCTCGACATAGACCGGTGCGACCGGGACGCCGATGCCGACCGACAGGTCGACGTGCCCCGCCATTGCGCTACCGGAAACGAGCAACGCCGTGCTCCCGATCACCGCTGCTACTTGCCTCTTGTTCATGCTCCGCATCCCTGATAAGCCGGCCCGCCCGGTTCACGCGGTCAATGTAAGCGCGGCGCGCGCACCCAGGTGATACGGGGCTGCGAGAGTCGTAACGCGACGTAACGAAACGAATTTGACCGTTCGGCCTAATCGCGAAAATGCGCCGGAACGTCTATAGTGGGTTACGGTTCGACACAATCACGACTGCGCGCTCCCTTATCGAACAGGGTAGAATTCCGCCAAACGGCTTGTGGACGAACACGCCACACACACGCACAACATATTCTCTGACGCAGGCTCCTGCCGCACCTCAATGGCCAATCCCGCAGAATCCCATCCGCAAAACGACTTCATCAATTCGGCGCGCAAGGAACGTAAGCGTGTTGAAATCTATCTCGTCAACGGCATTCGTCTGACGGGGTGTATCGAGTCGTTCGACCAGTATCTGGTGATGCTGCGCACCCCCGTGGGTCTGCAAGGCATCTACAAGCGTGCGATTTCCACGATCCAGCTCGACACGGGCGGCTCGCGCCCAGGCGGCGGCGGCCCCCGCGGCCCGCGCACCGGTGGTCGCCCCGGCGGCCGTGAAGGTGGCGGTCACAGCCCGTACGGCTCGCACGGCGGCCCGCGCGAATCGCGCGGCGACGGCGGCTACGGCTCCCGCGAGCCGCGTGAAGGCTACGGTTCGCGTGAACCGCGCGAGGGTTACGGCTCACGTGAGCCGCGCGAAGGCTACGGCGCCCCCCGCGAGCCGCGTGAACCGCGCGAAAGCTACGGCGCACCGCGCGACAGCGGCGACGCATCCGGCAACGCCGCGCCGTCGGATTCCCGCGGCGGCAACGGGCCGGTCATCGTGACGCGCCGCCGGCGAATCGTGCCGGACGGCCAGTAAAACAAAAAGGGCAAGCCAACCGGCTTGCCCTTTTCACTTGTACGGCCGGCGCGGCACGTCGCCGCACCGTCGTTACCGGGTTCAGCGTGCCGTCGTCGGCAGGCCCGCGTCGGCCTCGCGCTGCAGCGAACGCACCTGCTGCTGCAACGCCCGCAGTTGCGACTGGAGTTGGGCCTGTTGCGCCTGCAACGCCGCCGTTTCGCTCCGCACGCTCTTCTGGCGATCCGCCACCGCCGCCTGCTGCTGGCGGGCGATCGAGATGTCCGCCTGCAGGCGCCGCGCGCGGTCCTGCGTGACCTCGATCTGCTTGTCCATTTGCGCCTTCTGCGATTCCAGCTTCGCCGCCCGCAACTCGTTGACGGCCAGCCGCTCCGCCTGATGCGAGAAATCGCGATAAATCGCTTCCGCACGCGTTTCGTCGTAAGTCTTGATCACGCGCCAGAACGCCTTCTGCTGGAACAACGCGACGAAATACGCACCATCCTTGACGTTGAACAGCAGGCTGGCGCCGTAGCTGCCGTTGTAGCTCGTGCGCATTTCCGTCAGCGAGTGCGCCTGGATCTGGCGCTGCAAGTCGTCGACCGTGCTCGGCCCCGTCGTCTCGCCGGCCTGCGGCTGCACCGACGTCTGTGCCTGCGAATCGATCACCGGAATCGCGGCCACCGGCGCCGACGCCTGCTGCACAGCCGACGGATCGCCGCCCGCCAGCCCCTGCGCGAACGCGCCTTGCATGCCTCCCACCATGGCGAGCAGCAATACGCTCACCCGCCCCAACCCCGTCATATGGCTCATGAAGTTTTATTCCCGCCCGAGTCGTTGTAATTCACCACGATTTTATCTCATTAATTACTCACTTTCGCGGGTCTCGGGCTCTTCGTCGAAGATCTGATATTTGCGCATTTTTTCCCACAATACCTTGCGGCTGATGCCGAGCTGCTGGGCCGTGTCCTGACGCCGCCAACCGTTTGCGTCGAGCGCCGAGATCACGCGGTTGCGCTCGTTCATGTCCCATTTGCTGCGATCGACGAACACCTCGGCCGCACTCTCCGCCGGCACCGGCTGCGCCGCGCTGCGCGCATGCGCGATCAGCCGCTGCAGCCGCGCGGCATCCCAGCCGCCCGTCTGCCGTACCGTCACGCCGACCCGCTCGGCCAGGTTGCGCAGTTCGCGCACGTTGCCGGGGAAATAGCTGTCCGCGACCGAATCCGTGAGCCAGTACGGCAGATCGGACAACTGGGCGAGCCGCTCCTCGCCCACGACCTGGGCGACGAACGACTTGAACAGCGCGATCTTGTCCACCGCACCGCGCTCTTCGAGCGACGGAATGCTCAGTTCGATCACCGCGAGCCGGTAGTAAAGATCCGCGCGGAACAACCCTTCCTTCACGAGCTGCGGCAGCTTCTTGTTGCTTGCCGCGACCAGACGGAAATCGACCTTGACCGGAGCGGTCGCACCGACCCGCAGCACCGCGCCGTCCTCGAGCACGCGCAGCAGCTTGACCTGCTGGTACAGCGGCAGATCGCCGACCTCGTCGAGGAACAGCGTGCCGCCGGCCGCCTGCTCGAAATAGCCTTTATGCGCAACAACCGCGCCCGTGAACGACCCTTTCGCATGACCGAAGAACAGCGATTCGAACAGGCCGTCCGGAATCGCGCCGCAGTTCACCGGCACGAACTCGCCGTGCCGATAGCGCGAATGCTTTTCGTGCAGCAGTTGCGCGATGCGCTCCTTGCCGACGCCGGTTTCGCCGTGCAGCAGCACGTTGGTGTCGCAGTCGGCGAACGTATCGACTTCGTGCAGCAGCGCCTGCATCGATTCGGAGTGCGCGACGAGTTCCGACGGCTGCAACGTTTCGGCTGCGTGTGCCCGCAGTTGCGTGACGAGCTTGCCGATCATGCCGCGCAGTTCGGCACAGGTGAAGTCGAGCGGCAGGATGTGCGAATACTCGGGCGGATACTGCGACGCGTCGTGGTCGCGCGCCGCGCCGACCCAGACCACCGGCATGCCGATGTTGGCCTGCCAGTCGCGCAGGAATGCCGCGCCGCCCTCGATCATCGTCACGCTGATGATCGCAAGCGACCGCCGCAACGCGGCGCGCTCGGGCGAGACCGCCGCGTTGTCGGCGCGGACTCGTATAACTT
>NZ_BCPP01000337.1:0-6609 GCF_016586125.1 Burkholderia sp. E168m23 | reverse complement strand
GGAATTACGATCTCCGCATGCGTGAAGCGCAGCTTCGCGGCGCGTGTCAGGTCGCCGCGCGCGATCGAATCGACTTCGCCGAAGAAGTCGTCCTGCAGCACCTTCGCCATCCGGTACGTCACCGGGTTCGCTTCCTGGATGCCGGGCCCCTTCTGGTAGTAGTCCTCGGCATCCTGGAGGTACGCGAGATACTGCGCCTGCTCCGCGCCGATGTACTTCTCCATCGTCACGCCGCCGGTTTCCGCGGTCATGGCCGGCGCGACCTGCAGCAGGTTGTACAGCACGTTCACCGCATCGACGGCCGTCGCGATCTTCGTCTTGCCGTCGCCCTTCAGCGTGTTGGTGAACTTGCCGTCCGTCGACGTGAACGCATAGGTGCCGGTGTTCGCGAACGTGTAGCCGTCGGAGCCGAGCTTCGCGATGAAGGCCGGCGACACGAGCGCGGCCAGCACCGTTTGCGCGACGTCGGCCGCCTGCGGTGCGGCCTTGATCGCCTTCAGCTTAGCGGCCACCGTCGCGTCGTTTGCATAGGTCTGGTACGCCTGGCTCGCCTGATAGGTCGCGTAGTACGGATCGCTCGTGTCGGTCACGAGATCGGTGGCCGGCTTCAGCGAGTGGAAATACAGCAGGAAGCGGTTGATGCCGGCCGGCTGTGCGACCGGTGCGCTCGCCGGATAGCCGGCCGGCGCGGCCGGCAGCGTGATGGCCGGCGCCAGTGCCGGCTGCGCGGCAACCAATGCCGCCGAGAAATACGTCGAACTGTCGACCGCGCGATCCTGGCCCGAGTTGACGACGACCACCTGCCGGTTGCCCGTCGCAAACAGCGCGGGCAACCGCTGCGCGAGACGCGCGGCGAGTTGCTGATGTTCGCGGATGCCGGTTTGCGTGAGGTTGCCGTACCCGGGTGTCGAAATGCCCTGCACGCCATAACCGAGCAGCGCATTGGCCTTCATCATCGCGTACGTGTCGGCCTTGAGCTGCGCGCCGAGCGCGGTCAATGCGCCGTCGGCCTCGGCCTTGACCAGCATCGCGTAGATCGCGCCGTCGTACTTGAAGCCCGACAGCCCGCGTGAGCCGTGACGGGCGACGAGTTCGGTATAGACCGGTGCGTAGCCGGCCGGCGGCGCTTCGTACGTTGCCGCGTCCTGCTGCGGGCGGTACGGCGTCTTCGTCTGGTAGTAGGTCGCGGGTGTCGGAGCCGGCGTGGGCTGAGGTTGCGGTTGCGGCGCGGGCGTCGTGCCGTTGTTGTCGGCCGACGTGGCGGGCTGCGTCGAGTCATCCCCGCCGCAAGCAGCGAGCAACAGGCCGGCAATCGTGAGGGCGGCGGCGGTGCGGGTCGGGCGTGTCATCGTGGCGGGCAACGGACGGGACGATGCGCATGTGCGTCGTCCCGTCTCCGGGGGAATGTGGTCGAGCCCCGAAGTGTTGCAAGCGACTTTGACAGCAGAATGTCAGGATGCGGTCGGACAATCGTCGGATGGCCGCCGAGTCGACGATGACGGCTGGCCGCTGCCAGCCCGTGTGCTGGCGTTCAGTGCAGCCCGGCCGATGCGATCGAGCGCACCGTATCTGTGATGTTCACGCAGCGCGACAGGCCGAAATGCTCGGCTTCGCGGCGTTCCGGTTCGCTGCTCGCGATCCCGACCGCGCGCTCCGGCGGTACGCCGAGCGCTTGCAGCGCGACATCGAACGGATGCTGATTCGATCCGGAGTTCTGTTGATCCGAATCCGTGACGACGACCGAGAAGCGGTCGAGGTTCGCGCGGCCGAACTGGCCTTCGAACATGTCGCTGAGCCGAGCGGCCGGCAGCGTCGTGACGAGACCGAGCCGATAGCCTTCTTCCGATGCCCGGTCCAGCCACTGGATGATCGCGTCGCGTTGATGGCGCGATTCGCGTGAATCCGGTGTGGCTTCGATCTGCGCGAATGCTGCGTCGAGACGGGTGACGATGGCTTCGATGACCACGGTGATTCCTTTTCAGAAACGTGATGATCCGTTCGCCGACGGGAATGCCACACACCTTAGCGTCGATCCGGAAAACGCGACTAATTAATATTTTTCGTCGACTCATACGATTTGGCTAATGAATGGGGTGGCAAGCCAGCGCGGGCGCGGAATGCGGGTCGCGCGGCATGTCCCGCATGAATTGCATCGTATCGATCGCGTTCAACGTGATGCACCAGCGTGGCGCGCAGTGTGAATGCATCGAGTCTATGCATATGGAAAAACGGCATATCGAGCGATGCCCGCCCGATATGCCGCGTCGTGATGCTGCGCGCGAACAACTGCGATCAATGCAGCTTGATCGACGGCTGGTGACGGCTTTGCAGCCAGTGGCTCAGCGACTGGAACAGCGCGCGCTTCATGCCGACCACGCTGAACAGGTGCTTGCGATACAGGAACTTGTACAGCCCGATCGCCGCCAGCCCGTCGACGATCAGCGAGCGCGAGCGCCCGCCGATGTCCGCCTGGTACACGGCGCCCGCATGCCCGAGCGACACGACGGTGCCCGCATCGCGGAACGTGAAGCCGGCCACCGGCTTGCCGGCGACGCGCCGCGCGAATGCGTTGACCAGATACACCGCCTGCTGATGAGCGACCTGCGCGCGCGGCGGCAGAAACCCGCCTGCACCGGCCGACGGGCACGCGGCGCAGTCGCCGAACGCATACACGTGCGGATCGTCGGGGGTCTGCAGCGTGTCGGTCACGATCACCTGGTTCGACCGGTTGAGCGCGATGTCGCCGATGCTCCGCAGCATCGCGGGGCCCGCGACGCCGGCCGCCCAGATCGTGATGTCGCTCGCGAGCCGTTCGCCGGTCGCGGTCGTCACGGCATCCGCGCCGACTTCCGCCACGCGCGTCTCGGTCAGCACGTCGACGTTCAGCGCGCGCAGCTGCGCGTGCATCTTGCCGGACAGCCGTTCGTCGAGCGCCGGCAGGATGCGCGGGCCGCCTTCGATCAGCCGGATGTGCACGTCACGCGCGGACACCAGCGCCTTGAAGCGGTACGTCGTCAGTTGCTGAACTGCATGGCGCAGCGCGGCGGCCAGCTCGACGCCCGTCGCGCCCGCACCGATCACGTTGATGCAGATCGGCGCCGCGCGCCGCGCGGGCTGCTGCTCGGCCAGGTGATTCGCCTTCGTGCACGCAGCCAGGAACTTGCGGCGGAAATCCTCGGCCTGATCGAGGTTTTCGAGCGGCAGTGCATGACGCTCGGCGCCCGGCACGTTGAAGAAGTTCGTCACGCTGCCGACTGCCAGCACCAGATCGTCATAGTCGAGCGTGCGCTGCGGCAGGATTTCCGTGCCGTCCGCATCCTGCACGGCCGCGATCGTCGCCGTGCGCGCCGCGCGGTCGACCTGCTGCAGCGCGCCCTGCACGAAGCGGAAGCCGTGGCGCTTCGCCTGTGCCGCGTATTCGATCGTGTGGGAGGCCGGATCGCGATGGCCCGATGCGGCTTCGTGCAGCAGCGGCTTCCAGAAGTGCGTTGGATAGCGGTCGACGAGCACGACGTCGGCCTGCCCGCGGCGCCCGACCGTATCGCCGAGGCGCGTCGCGAGCTGCAGGCCGCCGGCGCCGCCGCCGACGATCACGATGCGCGGCAGGCGCGGTGCGCGGTCCGTTGCAAGGGTGGGCGTGGTGTTGTCCATGTTGGGCTCCCGCTGAATGACGATTCGGATGACATTGCTCAAGAACCGACGATATAGTTTCGAACCCACTCGAACAATTTAATGTTTATAAGCGACTCATATGTATTCACTTATAGGAAAGACCGCGACGTTCCGGCAGTTGAAGGCGCTGGACATGATTGCGCGGCTCGGCAGCGTGTCGCGCGCGGCCGAGGAGCTGAACCTGACGCAGCCGGCCGTGTCGCTGCAGGTTCGCCTGCTCGAGGAGGCCGTGGGCGCCGCGTTGCTGCAGCGGGTGGGGCGTGGCGTGCAACTGACCGCGGCCGGCGAGATCGTGGCGCGCTACGCGCGCGAGATCCTGCATCTATGGAGCGAGGCCGGCGACGAAGTGGCCGCGTTGACGGGCGATCTCGGCGGCACGCTGCGGATCGGCGCGATCACGACGGCCGAATACCTGATCCCGCCGCTGCTCGTCAAATTCACCGCGACGCGCCCGCACGTGAAGACCTATTTCAAGGTCGGCAACCGCGACGACATCATCCGCATGCTCGCGACGCATGAAATCGATCTCGCGGTGATGGGCAGCGCGCCGAAGGAACTGCGCACGCACGCGGTGGAGTTCGCGAAGCATCCGATGGTGTTCGTCGCGGCGCCCGGCCATCCACTGATGCAGCGCAAACGCGTCGCACTAAAGGATCTCGAATCCGCGCACCTGCTCGTGCGCGAACGCGGCGCGGGCACGCGCTCGACCGTCGAGAGCCTGTTCAAGAACGCGGGCCACCGCTTTCATGTGGGCTCCGAACTGTCGAGCAACGAGGCGATCAAGCAGATGGCCGAAGCCGGGCTCGGCGTCGCGTTCCTGTCGTTGCACGCGTGTGCGCTCGAACTGCGCACGGGGCTGCTCGGGCAACTGCCGTTTCCCGGCAATCCGATCGAGCGCGAATGGTACGTGGTCACGCTCGCCGACCGGCGGATCTCGCAGGTGACGGGGCTGTTCCGCGACTTCCTGATCAAGCAGGGCGCGCCGGTGATCGACGGCGCGACGGTGGCGCCGCACGAGCGGCGGCGCAAGTAGGCGGCGTGTCGACCGGCCGGTCAGACGAGCCCGAAGTCGTCGTTGCTGTCGGGAATCGACGCGAGCAGCCGTTCGAGCCGGTACCAGCCGACGATGCGCAGGCCCCACGCGGCGATGGCGGTGCGTGTGTTGCGGGCGTTGGGGCCGGATGAAGGACGGGCGGCGGACGGCGAGCGTGCGATGAACGCCGCGCGCTGCGGGCAGGAATGGGGCATGACGGGCTCCGTAGGTGTCGGATGAGGCGATCGTAAGCGCTGCGGCACCCGCCGGCGCGCACGCAAGGATCGTCCCGAGCAGAAACGGATGATCTTTTTCTGTTCGATTCAGCGGCGGCCGCGCAGGGCCGGCACGCCGGCCCGAAACGCGTCACAATGCGCGTTCGGCACCTGATCTGGTGGAGACCATCAATGAGCGATCCGATTCTTGCCGCGCCGGCGGACAACGGCGTCCCGGTCAGCCTGCGCTCCAGCCGCGGGCTGGGCTGGCGTGGCTTCGGCGCGTCGCTGCTGGAGATTCGCGCGGGGACGTACCGGATTCCGGCGGCCGAGCATCACCGGATCGGCGTGCATATCGGCGCGCCGGTGCGCGCGGATTGCGTGTGCGACGGCGAGCGCGTGTCGCGCATCCAGGCGCACGGCGACGTCGACGTGATTCCGGCTGGCCTGCCCGGCCAATGGACCGACAGCGCCGATTGCCGGATTCTGCATATCGCGCTCAGCGACACCTTCGTGCGGCGCACCGTCGAACAGCTCGAACTGAAGCCGTCGCACGCGCAGATCCGCCGGCGGCTACAGGTGCGCGACCCGCGGCTGCAGCACATCGCGTGGGCGATGGCCGCCGAACTCGAAGCGGAAGACGCATCGGACCCGCTCTACGCGGAGAGCCTGTGCACGGCGCTCGTCGCGCGGCTGGTCGACGGCCAGCCCGTGTTTCGCGAACGCCGGCGCACGCTGGCGCCGAAGGCGGCGGCGCGCGTGATCGACTATGTCGAGGCGAATCTCGACCGGCGCATGACGCTGGCCGAGCTCGCGGCGCTCGTGTCGATCAGCGTGCCGCATTTCAAGGTGCTGTTCCGCGAAACGCTCGGGATGCCCGTGCACCAGTACGTCGTGCGGCGCCGGGTGGAGCGCGCGAAGACGCTGCTGCTCGAAGGCCGGCTCAGCATCAGCCAGATCGCGCTGGAGGCCGGGTTTGCGCATCAGAGCCACATGGCGAACTGGATGAATCGCGTGCTCGGTGCGACGCCGACGGAGATTGCGCGGTCGGGCGTGCGGGGCGGGTTGCGGCTGGCGTATGACGGTGAGGATGGCGGGAAAGACGCATAACGCAACAGCGGTACACGGACGTTGCGTTTGATCCGAGGGCAATCGTCCAACAGGTCGTTGGACAATTGTCGCGCTCGTCTTCTCCGGTTTTGACGCGCTTGCATCGGAGCGCATGCATGGTTGGCGTACTCAGCACGTCATCCTTTCCTGCTCGATTCATCCCTCCGTGCGCGCCTTCCGGGCCGCGCAACCCGACAATCACAGCACCTTCATCCCTCAGGAGCGAATCGTGTTCGTGATCTTCGGAGCATCCGGCAACGTCGGCTTGTCGACCGTGACGACCTTGCGCAACGCAGGCCATTCCGTGCGCGCGGTGCTGCGCGACGCGCGCCATCGTGAACGTTTCATGCAGCTCGGCTGCGATGTTGCGATCGCGGACCTGACGGATGCGAACGCGATCGCCGCGGCGATCGACGGCGCGCAGGCGGTGCAGATACTGTGCCCGGTGCCGGCTGCCGACCCCGATCCGGCCGCGACGATGACGCGGACGATCGACGCAGCGACTGCCGCGCTCGCCGCGAATCCGCCGCCGGCGCTGCTCGCGTTGTCGGATTACGGCGCGGAGCTTGAAGGCAATAC
>NZ_BCPP01000336.1:0-6614 GCF_016586125.1 Burkholderia sp. E168m23 | reverse complement strand
GCATCCGGCCGCGCTGATGGACACCATCTACGGCGACGCGCTGCTCGCGAACCTGAAGGCGCTCGGGCTGCCGCCGCACCGCGTGGTGCTCGAGGTGCCCGAACAGGCCGGCGGCGAGACGCCACGCTATGCGGCGATCATCGACGGGCTGCGCAAGGCCGGCTTCCTGATCGCGCTCGTCGGGTTCGGCGCGAAGCATTCGAACATCGATCGCGTGTGGCACCTGCATCCGGACATCGTCACGCTGGACCGCGGCATCCTCGCGCAGGCGAGCGAGCACTCGCATCTCGAACGCGTGCTGCCGGGGCTCGTGTCGCTGCTGCACGAATCCGGCCAGCTCGTGCTGATGGGCGGGCTCGCGACCGAACGCGACGCGCTGATCGCGCTCGAATGCGACGTCGATTTCGTACAGGGCCAGTACTTCGCGGGGCCGAGCGTCGATCCCGTGCAGCCGCAGGCCGCCGCGGGCTGCATGGATACGCTGTCGGCCGCGCTGCGGCTGCGCGTCGCGCAGCGCGAACGCACGCAGGCCGAACGGCTCGCGCCGTACGTGGCCGCGCTCGAGGACGCGAGCCGCAAGCTCGGCGCGGGCGAATCGCTCACCGATGCGGCGGCGGCCGTGCTCGGGCTGCCCGAGACCGCGCGCTGCTTCCTGCTCGACGCGTCGGGCCGCCAGATCGGCGACAACGTGCTCGCGCGCGGCAGCGTGTCGCAACGTGCGAAGCGCTTCCGCCCGCTGCTGCATTCCGAAGGCGCGAGCTGGGAACGCCGCCCGTACTTCATCGACGCGATGCGCGCGCCCGGCGGCGTGCATCTGACGCCGCCCTACCTGTCGATCAACGAGGCGCACCTGTGCGTGACCGCGTCGATCGCCGCACCGGCCGCGACGGGCATGCAGGTGCTCTGCGTCGACATCAACTGGGAAGCGGCGCTCAGCCGCGAGTGAGTTCGCCGGCGCGGCGCGCTCACGCGTCGCCGCCCGCCTTGCGCACGATCAGCCGGTGCACGCGCTTGCCGGACGACGCGCTGACGACCTCGTGTTCGTCGATCACGTGCACGCCCGCGCCCAGCGCCGCATGCATCCGCGCCGAATCGAGCGGCGTATAGAGGCGGCCGCGCTCGTCGCGCAACATGCCGCTTCCGGCCACCCGCCAGCTCAGGTACAACGTGCCGCCCGGCATCAGCAGATCGGCCAGCCGCGCGGCAGCCGCCGCTGCATCCGCCTGTTCGAGATGCATGACGACCGTTTCGCACAGCACGTTGCGAAACGCGCCGGACGGTACGCCGGCCAGCGCCGGCAGCGCGGCCAGTTCGAACGTCAGATCGCGATGGCGCCGCCGCGCCTCATCGAGCAGCGCGGCGCTCGCGTCGTAGCCGCGCACGTCGAAGCCGCGCGACGCGAGCCAGGCCGTGTCGCGCCCCGCGCCGCAGCCGACGTCGGCGGTCAGCCCCGGCGAGAAATGCTGTTCGAGCAGCGCGTACATGTCGTCGGGCGCAGCCTGGTCGAGCCAGTCCTGCGCGTATTGCGCGGCATGGGCGTCGTAGGCATCGAGAGTTGGGCGATCCACCATGGCGATTGCTCCGCAAGGGCGTCGGATGACGCACTCCGCATCTTAGTCGTTGCGCCCAGCCCGCGCCGTCGGCAAGCGCCGCGACGCCGGCCTACGCGGCCGGCACGTGGCCCGCACGCGGCGCCTGCGCGGCCAGGTCGGCCCACAGCGCATCGCCGCGCCACACCGGACGTGACGCCGCGCTTTCCGCGTCGTGGACGAGCGCGCACAGCCGCGCATTGACCGGCGCCGGGGCGCCGGCGCGCCGAAGCGCCCGGCCAGCCGCACGATTTCGCCGTTGATCCATTCGACTTCGGTCGCACGATGCGCCGCGAGATCGTCGGACATCGACGAGCGCGCCAACGGATCGATCTCGAGCATCCGGCCGCCGAGCACGCGGAAAGCCGCATCGGGCAGATCGAGCATCGCCGGAATCCATGCGGCCGGCAGCGGCGTCAAGCGCGCAGGCCGGATCGCGGCCCGCGCCAGCCAGTGCAGCGCCTCGCGCTGGGCCAATGCGACGCAGCGCCGGTACGTGCGTTGGGCGAGCTCGTCACGCAACGGCAGGTTCGCGAGCGCATTGACCGCATTGTTCAGGTTGAGCAGCAGCTTCGCCCACTGCACGGTGCGCATGTCGCGATGCAGCACGAGCGGCAGGCCGGCCCGCGCGAACAGGCCGGTGAACGGCTGCAGCGCAGGCGACGCGTCGACCGCCAGCCTCCCCGCCGAGCCCTGGTGAAACGCGCCGGGCCCGCGCTCGATCACGTTGAACGGCACCATGCCGGCCAACACGGTCGCTTGCGGGAGTGCGTCGCGCAGCACGTCGGCGTTGTGCAGGCCGTTCTGGAAGCTGATCATGATCGTGCCCGGCCGCAGCACGCCGGCCAGTTGCGCGGCGGCCTCGCGCGTGGCGGCCGACTTCACCGCGACGAGCACGAGCCGCGCGGCGGCCGCCGCGGCCGGATCGGTGGCGAATCGGACATCGGCCGGCGCGAGCGCCCCGCGATAGCCGCGCCGGTCGGTCAGCGTGAGTCCGTGCAGATGAATCGCGTCGCCGATCCGCGCGCGGCCGACGAGCGTGACGTGCGCGCCGGCTGCCGCGAGGCGGCCGCCGAGGTAGCACCCGATCGCGCCCGCGCCGAATACGCAGACCGGCCCGGCCGACGCATCAGACATGCGAATGCGCGCCGCCATGCACCGGGCCCGCGCGCCGCTCGACTTCGCGGCGTACGTCGCCGCGCAGCCCCACGAAGAACGCGACCTCGGCGACGACGAACAGCGGCCCGACGATCAGGCCGACCAGATCGTCGACGAACGCGGGCTTGCGGCCTTCGAACCAGTGCCCGACGAACTGCACGATCCAGCCGACGACGAACGCGCCGATGCCGATTGCAAGCCATTGCGCGGTCCGCAGCGGCGCCAGCGACTGCGCGGCCCACAGGCCGAGGGCGAGCAGCCCGGTCATCACGATCCCGAACCGCAGGTCGAGACGCAAGTAGAACAGCGCGGACACGACGGCGAGCAGCAGCGCCGGCGACAGCGCGATGCCGGCCAGCATCCCGAGCGCCGGCCGCGACAGCAGCACCTCGACCGCGAACACGATCATCGGGATGCCGACCAGATGCGTCGCGATGTTGCGCGCGTCGCGATGGTAGGCCGCATACTGGGAAAGATGATCTTCGAGGGTCTTCATGGCGTCTCCTGATCGGTTATTGAGCGCTATGATGCGCGTCACGCCCGAGAACCTCTGTCAGCTACCCGACATCGCGTGCCCATGCCTTCTTCGCTCGCCCCGTACCTGCCGCAGATCGAAGCGAACCCGTGGTTCGCCGGGCTGCCGCCCGCGCTGCGCGCCGCCCTGATCGCCCGCGCGACGCTGCGCCGCTTGCCGTCCGGCCACGCGCTGTTCCGGCGCGGCGACCCGCCGTGCGGGCTGTACGCGGTACTGGCCGGTTCACTCACGATAGGGGCGGTCGATCCGCAGGGCAAGGAAGCGCTGCTGACGGTGGCCGAGCCCGTCACGTGGTTCGGCGAGATCGCGTTGTTCGACGGCCAGCCGCGCACGCACGACGCCATCGCGCTCGACGACGCGCTGCTGCTGCACGTGCCCCAGGCCGCGCTGCTCGCGATCCTCGATACGACGCCGCAATACTGGCGGCAGTTCGCGCTGCTGATGGCGCAAAAGCTGCGCCTGAGCTTCCTGACCGTCGAGTCGATGAGCGTGATGCCGGCCGCGCAGCGGCTCGCCGCGCGGCTGCTGATGATCGCCGAAGGCTACGGCGGCATCAGCGCCGGGCGCACGCATATCCGGCTGTCGCAGGAAACGCTCGCGTCGATGCTGTCGCTGACGCGGCAGACCACCAACCAGTTGCTGAAGGCATTGCAGGCCGACGGCGTGGTGCGGCTGCACGTCGGCGAGATCGAGCTCGTGGACATCGACGCATTGCGCCGCGCGAGCGGGCTCGGCGACGGCGCGTCCTGAACGCCGCGCAACGGCCTCGGCAGGCCTTTGTCGACGCTGCGCGCTGCCCCGCAGCCGCCGAGTTGCGCTATCGTGGCGACTCGTTCCGCCAGCCGCGCGCACCGCCTTGAACACGTCGACCCTCCCCGCCCCCGCCCGTCATCCGTGGCCCGTCTTCATCGCGTTCCTGCGGCTCGGGCTCACGTCGTTCGGCGGGCCGGTCGCGCATCTCGGCTACTTTCGCGCGGAATTCGTCACGCGGCGCGGCTGGCTCACCGAGCGCACCTATGCCGATCTGGTCGGGCTGTGCCAGTTCCTGCCGGGGCCGGCGAGCAGCCAGGTCGGGATGGCGATCGGTCTCGCGCGCGCCGGCTATGCCGGCATGTTCGCCGCGTGGCTCGGTTTCACGCTGCCGTCGGCGCTGCTGATGATGCTGTTCGCGCTCGGCGTTCACGCGACGGGCGCGCCGATCGAAGCCGGCGCGCTGCACGGGCTGCGCATCGTGTCGGTCGCGGTGATCGCGCAAGCCGTATGGGGCATGGCGCGCACGCTGTGCCCGGACGCGCGGCGCGTCACGCTGATGGCCGCGGCCGCCTGCGTCGCGCTGCTCGCACCGGCCGCCTGGACGCAGGTCGCGGTGATCGTCGTGGCCGGCGCGGCCGGTGTCGTGCTGCTGCCGCAACCGGCGCGCGACGCGCACGAACCGTTGCCGCTGCACGTGTCGTCCCGCGCGGGCGTGCTGTGGCTTCTGCTGTTCGCGGCGCTGCTCGTCGCGCTGCCGTTCGCGGCCCGCGTGCTGCGCTCCGATACGCTCGCCGTCGTCGATGCGTTCTTCCGCACGGGTGCGCTCGTGTTCGGCGGCGGGCACGTGGTGCTGCCGCTGCTGCAGGCGGCCGTGGTCGCGCCCGGCTGGGTCGGCGATTCGGCGTTTCTCGCCGGATATGGCGTCGCGCAGGCCGTGCCGGGGCCGCTGTTCACGTTCTCGGCATTCCTCGGTGCGTCGCTGCGCGATGCGCCGAACGGCTGGCTCGGCGGCACGATCGCACTCGTGTCGATCTTCGCGCCGTCGTTCCTGCTCATCGGAGGCACCGCGCCGTTCTGGGAACGCCTGCGCCGCAGCGCGCACATGCAGGCCGCGCTCGCCGGCGTGAACGCGGCCGTCGTCGGGCTGCTGCTCGCCGCGCTCTATCACCCGGTCTGGACCGATACGATCGTCGCGCCGCGCGACCTGGCCGCCGCGCTGGTCGCCTTCGTCGCGCTGGTGTTCTGGCGCGTGCCGCCATGGGCCGTCGTGATCGCGAGCGCGGCGCTCGGCTGGCTGCTCGGCATCGCCGGCTGATCCGGCGGGCGCGGCACGTTCGGGCCGCGCAAAAACAAAAAGCCCTCGAAACGAGGGCTTTTTTCGATGCTGCGCGCCGTGGCGGCGCGCAGGCACCGGACTTACGCGAAGTTCTTCGCGGCGAAGTCCCAGTTCACGATGTTCCAGTACGCTTCGACGAACTTCGGACGGGCGTTGCGGTAGTCGATGTAGTACGCGTGTTCCCACACGTCGATCGTCAGCAGCGCCTTGTCGGCGGTCGTCAGCGGCGTGGCAGCGTTGCTCGTCGACACGATGTCGAGCGAACCGTCGGCCTTCTTCACGAGCCATGCCCAGCCCGAACCGAACGTGCCGACCGCGGCCTTCGTGAACGCTTCCTTGAATGCGTCGTACGAACCCCACTTCGCATTGATCGCGTCGCCCAGCGCGCCCGTCGGTGCGCCGCCGCCGTTCGGCGACAGGCTGTTCCAGAAGAACGTGTGGTTCCAGACTTGCGCGGCGTTGTTGAAGATGCCGCCCGACGACTTCTTCACGATCTCTTCCAGCGGCAGGTTTTCGAATTCCGTGCCCGGGATCAGATTGTTCAGGTTCGTCACATATGCCTGATGGTGCTTGCCGTAGTGGTACTGGATCGTCTCGAGCGAGATGGTCGGCGCGAGTGCGTCTTCAGCGTACGGGAGCGGCGGGAGCGTATGAGCCATGGCGATTCCTTCGTTGAGTATGTAGGGAGGCTGTGTTGGATGCTGCCGAGCGTCCGATTGTAGGCGAGGACGAATAACCCCGCAAACTCACGGGCCATTTATCCGCGGTATGCGGAAAAGCGCTGCTGGCGCGACGTCCGGCAGGACGAACCGGACGATGCGCAGCATTCGTGCCCGGCCGTGCCGCATGCGTTGCGACGATCCTCGCGTGTCTCGCGCGCCGCTTCTTGCGTCAGATCGTATCGGTCAGCCGCGGCTGCACGTCGGCGAGCGACACGTCGGCCGAGCCTTCGGCGAGATGCACGGTCAGGCGCCGCTGCGGCTTCAGCGCGTTCGGCGCGCGCACCGCACGGCCCGTCTGCGCATCGATCAGCGCCGCATAGCCGCGCTCGAGCGTACGCTGCGGGCTCAGCACCTCGAGCCGCGCGGCACAGGCCGACACGCGCGCCGTGTCGCGTTCGTGACGGCGCTGCAACGCGCTGGCCAGACGCTGCGACAGCCCCGCGAGCGCGTGGCGCGCCTGCGACGCATCGGGCCGCGCGCGCTGCCAGCGCAACTGCGCGAGCGCGAAACGCGCACGGGCA
>NZ_BCPP01000335.1:0-6616 GCF_016586125.1 Burkholderia sp. E168m23 | reverse complement strand
GACACGGCGTGCGATCTCGTCGACGCGGCCGCGCTCGGCCGGCACGCCTTCGACGCGCGTGAGCCCCGTGCGCTGCAACGCGCCGAGCCATGCGAGCAACGCACGGTCGTCTTCCATCACGTCGCGCCACGCGAATACGCCGATCGCCGTCGCATCGTCACCGGTCCATACGTGCCGCCCGTGCGCGGCCAGGCGCTCGGCGCGCGACGCGTCGTCGTACGCATGCGCACGCAACCAGCCCGGCGACCACGCGCTGCGGTGCCCGTCGTTCCATTCCACATGCAGCGCGCCGTCGGTCTCGACGTGCACGGTGAGCGCCGACAGATCCTCGCGCGCATCGGCGATCTCGAACACCTGTTCGCGCGTGATCGCATGCACGCACGCGGAACACGCGCAGTTGTCGCGCAGCCAGTCGAAATGGAACGGCGAGCGTCGCGCGTCGCTCCACTCGACCTCCACCGCGTCATCGCCGATCGTCGCCGCCGCGATCGCCGCGTCGGCCGAAAACGTCCGCCAGTCCTCGATACGGTGTTGCGCCGCTGCCTGCATCGTTGCCTCCCGGAAAACGCCCGCTACGCGTGTGGTGCGAGCAAGAACCCGCCGACCAGCCGGTGCATCCGCGCGGCCTGCGGGCTCGTCCCGAGCGCGCGCCAGCAGCCGTGCACCAGCCCCTCTCCCATCCAGTAGCGCGCGATACCGCCCGCCGCGCGAATCCGTTCGACGTACACGCGCGCATCGTCGCGCAGCGGATCATGCTCCGCGCCGATCGCGAGCACCGGCGGCAAACCGTCGAAGCGTGTAGCTTCGAGCGGCACCGATGCACACAACAGCGGGTTGCCGTCGCGCAGCACGTCGGCCAAGTCGCCGCCCCAGTACAGCGCGCGATAGCGATGCACGTCGTCGAGCGTCAGCATCGGCGCGTACGCTTCCGCGTCGCGCGCGGGCGACTGCGGTTCGAAACCGAGCATCGGATAGACGAGCGCGATGCCGTCCACGTTGCGTTCGCCCGCATCGCGCAGCGCGGTCGCCACCGCCGCCGCGAGCATCCCGCCCGCGCTGTCGCCCGCGAGCGTCAGCGGCGGCACGCACGGCCCCAACGGCCGATGCGCATCGCGTGCGGCACGCGTAACTTCCAGGCAATCGTCGAGCGCGGCCGGCGCGCGGTGTTCGGGCGCGAGCCGATAGTCGACGGCGATCACGTCGAGGCCCGTATCGGCTGCCAGTTGCGCGGTGATCAGCGCATGGCTGTCGAGCGAGCCGACGACGAAGCCGCCGCCATGAAAAAACAGCACCGTGCCGCGCGGCGTGCCGTGTGCGCACGTATAGCGCCGCAGTGCGATCGTGCGGCCGCCCGGTGCGCGCCACACGGCGTCGTGCTGCACGATGCCGGCCGGCAGCGCGGCCGGCGTCCATTCGGCCGCGAAGCGGTCGTAGAGACGGCGCTGCTCGTCGGGCGAACGCGCCGCCGCATCGGCCGGATACCACGCGTCGACGGCCGCGACGAACGCCGCGATTTCCGGTTCGAGCATCGTGTGCGCTCCGCGGTCGAAGATGACGATGGAAAAGATGCAGCACGCCGCTAGCGGCGCGGCGGCAGCCCGATCACGCGGCCCGCATACGCAGGCGCCGCGCACTCGCGCTGCAACGCATGCAGTTCGGCCACGCGCGCGGCCACGTCGTCGTCGAACGGTGCCGATTTCGCGCCGTCGCGCGTATCGACGTGCAGCAGCATCTGCTCGCTCGCCGACACCGCGTCGTCATGCCCGTCGGCGAACAGTTCGAGATACAGGTGCAGCCGCTTCGCATCGTGCGCGAGCACGCGCGCATCGACACGCACCGGCGTGCCTTCCTTGATCTCGTGCAGATAGTTCACGTGCGCTTCGAGCGTGTAGACCGAGCGCCCCCGCTCGCGGCGCGCGGCGTCGTCGAGGCCGATGCGATCCAGCAGCGCATCGGTCGCGAAGCTGAAGATCAGCAGGTAGAACGCATCGCGCAGGTGGCCGTTGTAGTCGACCCATTCGGGCCGCACCACGTCGCGGTAAATCGTCAGCGGGGTATCGCCGGTCATCGCCTGTCCTTTAGTCCTCGAATCGCATCCCGTGCCGCGCCTTCACCGCGGCGATCGATTTCAGCACCTCGGTGATGCACTCGTCGCGATAGCGTTCGAGCTCCTTGATGCTGCGCGTGCCCTGCTGTTCGGTCGTGCCTTCGACGACGCTGTCGATCAGCGCGTCGGTGAGCGTCGGCGCGACCAGCTTCGTCCACGGCAGTTCGAGCGCCGGGCCGAATTGCTGCATGAAGTGTCGCATGCCCGCGTCGCCGCCGGCCAGCGTGTAGGTCAGGAACGTACCCATGAACGACCAGCGGATGCCCGCGCCGAAGCGGATCGCATCGTCGATCTCGCCGGTCGTCGCGACGCCTTCGTTGACCAGATGCAGCGCCTCGCGCCACAACGCTTCGAGCAGGCGGTCCGCGATGAAGCCCGGCACTTCCTTGCGCACATGCAGCGGCCGCATGCCGAGCTTGCGATAGACCTCCATCGCGCCCTCGACCGCTTCCGGCGACGTGCGCGCGCCGCCGAGCACCTCGACGAGCGGCAGCAGATAGACGGGGTTGAACGGGTGACCGACCACGCAGCGCTCCGGATGCGTGGCCCGCGCGTAGAAATCGGTCGGCAGTAGCCCCGACGTCGACGACGCGATGATCGCGTCGGGCTTCGCCGCGCGGCTGATCTGCTCGTGCAGTTCGAGCTTCAGCGCCTCGCGCTCGGGCGCGCTCTCCTGGATGAAATCCGCATCGGCGACGCATGCTTCAATCGTCGATACGAAGCGCAGCCGTGCGGGATCGGCGCCCGGCGCGAGGCCGACGCGTTCGAGCGCGGGCCATGCGTTCGCGACGTTCGCGCGCAGTCGCGCTTCGGCGCCCGGCGCCGGGTCCCACACGACCACGTCGAGACCGTGCGCGAGCGCGCGGGAAATCCATCCGCTGCCGATCACGCCAGTGCCGATGGCGGCAAACGTCTTGATGTCGGTCTTCACAGCCATGTCAACGCATCCTTCGAATCAGGGGAAATCGGTCGGCGGCCGCGCGTGGACGCATGCCGCCGTGCCATGTCAGTCGGTGGGTGAAAAAGCTCACGCGAATTCGGCGATCGCGCGACGTTCGAGCGCACGCTCGCCGCGCGCCGGCAGGCCGAGCTTGCGGCGGCCTTCGGCCGGCGTCAGCACGCGGCCGCCGAGGCGCTCGACGATCTCGCGGGCGCGCTCGACGAGCGTGCCGTTGGTCGCATGCACGCCGCGGTCGAGCCAGATGTTGTCTTCGAGGCCCACGCGTACGTGGCCCCCGAGCAGCATCGCCTGCGCGACCATCGGCATCTGCATGCGGCCGATCCCGAAGCCGGCCCAGTGCGCGCCGGGCGGCAGGTTGTCGACCATCGCCTTCATCGTGCCCGTGTCGGCCGGCGCGCCCCACGGAATGCCGAGGCACAGCTGGAACAGCGGCGGATCGTCGAGCAGCCCTTCCTTGAGCAACTGCTTCGCGAACCACAGATGGCCCGTATCGAAGATCTCCAACTCCGGCTTCACGCCGAGTTCCTGGATGCGCTTCGCGCCGGCGCGCAACTGCGCGGGCGTCGACACGTAGATGTAGTCGCCGTCGCCGAAATTCAGCGTGCCGCAGTCGAGCGTGCAGATCTCGGGCAGCAGTTCCTCGACGTGCGCGAGGCGCGTGAGGCCGCCGACCAGATCGGTGCCCTTGCCGAAGCGCATCGGGTCCTCGCCGGGGCCGATCTCGAGATCGCCGCCCATGCCGGCCGTCAGGTTGATGATCACGTCGACGTCGGCCGAGCGGATGCGGTCGACCACTTCGCGATACAGGTTCGGGTCGCGGCTGCCGCGCCCCGTCTGCGGATCGCGCACGTGGCAGTGGGCGACCGTCGCGCCGGCCTTCGCGGCTTCGATCGCGGCGGCCGCGATCTCCTTCGGCGTGACCGGAATCGCCGGATGCTTGCCGACCGTATCGCCCGCGCCGGTGACGGCGCAGGTGATGATGACTTCGTGGTTCATGCTGGATGCCTCGCTTGATTCGGGTTGTGTCGCATTGCTAACAGCGTATGGGCGCAGGCCATCACAGGCCGAGATACGCCTTCACGGCAGGCAGGCCGTCCTTGCCGTCGAACGTCTTGACGCCCGCGAGCCACGGATCGAGCACCTGCGGGTTCTTCTTCAGGTACGCCTTCGCGGCCTCGGCCGGCTTGGTCTTGTTCATCACCGACTGCATCAGCTGGTTCTCGAGCTGCGTCGAGAAGCGCAGGTTCGTCACGAGCTTGCCCGCGTTCGGGCAGCGCGCGATGAAGTCGGGCGCGGTGAGCGTGTACACGCGCGCTTCGCCGTAGTTCGGGCCGAACGCCGCGTCGCCGCCGGACAGGTAGTTCATGCTGAGCTGGATGTTCATCGGATGCGGCTCCCAACCGAGGAACACGACCCACTTCTTGTCGCGGACCGCGCGCTCGACCGTCACCAGCATCCCCGCTTCGCTCGATTCGACGAGCTTGAAGCCGCCGAGCCCGTACTGGTTCGTGTCGATCATCTTCTGGATCGTCGCGTTCGCGCTGCTGCCCGGCTCGATCCCGTAGATCTTGCCGTCGAGTTCCGCGCGGTGTTTCGCGATGTCGTCGAAGGTCTTCAGGCCGGCCTGGTATTCATAGCTCGGCACCGCGAGCGTCGCCTTTGCGCCGGACAGGTTCGGCGGCTCGACGACGTTGATCGACTTGCTGTCGAGGAACGGTTGCAGCTGCTTCTGCTGCACGGGCCACCAGTAGCCGAGCGACACGTCGAGCTGCTTGCTCTTGAGGCCGGCGAACGAGATCGGCACCGACGCGATCGTCGTGGTCGGCTTGTAGCCGAGCGCCTCGAACACGGTCGACGCGAGCGCCGTGGTCGACGTGATGTCGGTCCAGCCGATATCCGCGAAACGCACGGTCCGGCAGGTCGTGGCCTCCGTCTCGGCCAGCGCGGCGTGCGTGAACGCGCCGGTCGCCAGCACGGCCGCGGCGAGCGCGGCGATCTTCGTCGACTTCATGGTTCGGTTCCTCCCGGTTGGTCTCGCGGCAGCCGGTGCGCGAAGTGTGCACCGGCCTGCATCGTGGGAGTAAAAGTAACGAGCCATATTCGCCGCGAGAAGACCGGCGGCGACCTGTTCTTGCCTGTTTGCGACTATGAGTGGAAACCACTAGGTTGCGCTTGAGGCTTGCCGGACGGGGGTTTGGAGTTTTTCTGGCGTGCGGCGAGATTGCCCGGATGCGGCGCACGCCTTTCGATTCCGCCACGGCCTTGCTGACAGACTTCCGACACGTCGCCGGATGCCGTGGGCGGGCCCTATGCTGGCAGTCGCCGGGCGATCGCGCGCGGCCCGCCAGTTGCCGCGCCGCCCCGGGCCCGGATGCTGCGCATCACTGAAATGGACGGAGACGAACATGACCGGCCGTCGCGATGTCCGTCTCCGGTTTCTTCGGCCAGGAGCAATACGATGCTTGTCGCTTTCTTCGTCGTCGCCCTTTTCGCCATCATCGTGGCCATGCATCGCGGCGTGACGCGCGGCGCGAATGCGAAACTTCGCGCGCGGTTCGACGCAGAAGGCCCGCGCGGCGAACTATCGCGGCGGTTGATGCGCGACGCGGGGTACCGCGTCTGAGTCATGACGTCGGTTCGACCGAACACGCGTGCCGATCAGGAAGCGGCCCGTTCAGCCCGCCGTCACCGCCCGCACGAACGCCTGCGCGAGCACCGTCGGCTCGACCGGCAACACCAGCGCGCACACCGACTGCGCATCCTCGTCCGAAATCGGCACGAACACGACGCCATCGATGCCGATGCTCGCCATCCGCGCCGGCACGATCGCCACGCCCCGGCCGGCCGCGACGAGATTCAGCATCGACGTCTTCGGCGACACGATCCGCGCGGCCGCCGGCACGAAGCCACGCTTCAGGCACAGATCGAGCACGACGCGCGCGAGGCCGCCGCGCTCCCGATACACGGCCGACACGAACGGCTCCCGCCGCAGCCGTGCTATCGCGATGCGCTTGCGGCCCGCGAGCGGATGATCGGCCGGCAGCGCCGCGCACAGGCGCTCGGCCGCCAGTTCGACGAAACGCACGCGTGCATCGCGCCGCAGCACCGGCAGCCGGACGATCCCGATATCGGCGTGGCCGTTCGCGATGTCCGTCACCTGATCCTCGGACGACGCGCGGTCGAGATCGATGCGCGCGCCCGAACAATCGCGCATGAAGCGGTCGAGATCCGGCATCAGGCTGCTGACGGGCACGGTACTGGAATGCAGCAGCCGCAGCACGCCGGCCTCCCCGCGCGACAACTGCGCCCCTTCGTCGGCAGCGGCCATCAGCGTGGCCGGGATCGACGCCACGCGTTCGCGGTAGATCGCGCCGGCCGGTGTGAGCCGCACGCCTCTCGGTTCACGGTCGAACAGCAGGAACCCGAGTTCATCCTCGAGCTGACCGATCTGCCGGCTGAGCGCCGACTGCGCGACATGGAGCGCGCCTGCGGCCGGCGTGAAGCCGCCGAGGTCCGCCACGGTCAGGAAATACTGGATTTGCCGGAGT
>NZ_BCPP01000334.1:0-6628 GCF_016586125.1 Burkholderia sp. E168m23 | reverse complement strand
CGAAAATCTAGCGAATCGCCGTAGTGCAGCGTGTTCGTCCGCGTCGCTGCGGTTAAATCAAAAGACTGGACTAAACATGTAGAACTAGTCGTGGAGCGCTTCTGGACGCGGGTTCGATTCCCGCCGCCTCCACCAAATACCCGCCAAACGTTCACCACGTTTCGCAAAGAAAACCCCGCCGAGCGTTGCTCCGCGGGGTTTTTTCTTGCCTGCGAGACGCACCCGCCCCACCCCTCCGAAAAAGCGCCCAGCCCCGGACGGGCCGGGCGGAATGCCACCGGTGTCGCGGCGGCAGGAGGTGACGGATGTTCTGCCGCGCCGGCGCCATCATTGGTTGCGCCGAATGGCGGCCGGCCCGGGGCGCAGGCGTCGGGCACGACGCATCGCCGCGCCCGTGTTCGCCCATACCAGACAACGTGCGGCTTAGCTGCCGCGATACAGCGACTTCATTTCTTCCGCGCTGGCCGGGCGCACGCCCATGGCGCGCGATCCGGACGCCGAAGCGCCCTGTGCCTGCGCACCGTAGCCGCTGGCGTCGGCGCCTTGCGCTTGCGCCAGCGCGCTGCGCTGCTGCTCCGCGATACGTGCCGTTGCGGCCTGGATCGCTTCCGGATAATGCGGATCTTCGCCGCGGGCGGTGTTGTAACCGGCCTGCTGGAGTTGAACCAGTTCGGCACGAACCTGCGCACGGGTGATCGTCGAACCCGACTGGGCGAACGACACGACCGGGGCAACGAGAGCAGCGGCAACGACAACGGCTTGAACGAGCGACTTCATGATGACCTACCTCCAGATTTGTCTGATTCGGCGGTGAACACCTTGATCAGCGCCGACAAACCGAAGTTTATGTAGGTAGATGCTTAAGAATAAGGCAGGTTTCAGGAAGACATCCTTCCTGATTTACGGGTTAACCCTATATTCCTGTCGGAACGGCAACGCGGGCGATCGGTCGCTTCGTCCGCCCCCGCGTTGCGAGAAGGCTCGCCGAAAAGCACGAGCCCCGCGAGGCGACGGGCTTCGCGGGGCTCGAATAAAGCGGAATCGGGGCGGAACGTGCGCAGCCGTCTATCAGTCGATCGAGCCGCTGCGCAGAAGACCGCGCCCCATTCAGGCGCAGACGCGCCGCCTGCGCGTTACCGGGTATCCATCGGGCACTTCAGGTTGCAGCCGTTCGGGTCGCCCAGGTCACCCTTGCGGCGCAATGCCGACTTCTTGCCGCTCTGGTATTTCTCGGAAGGCGCCGACGCCGCGAACGGCATCTGCGGATGTTCGTTCAGGCGGAACTGTTCGCTCAGGATCCCGCCGGGCACACCCGGGGAATTCTGCGCGAACGCAAGCGGCGAAGCGACGATCAGCAGCCCTGCGGTCAACGCTGCCGCGGCAAGGGGAACGGAAAATTTCATGGCGGGATGACGCCTGAACGGCGTGCTTGTTGGAACGTTGATCAAGCGGCAAGCGTAGCGCAAATCCCCCACTGCTGCAGCGCGGTCCGGTCGCGTTCTCGTTACGGGGAATTGCGATCCGGCACGCTCGTGCCGTCGCTGCCGGCAAGCCCCGTCGCGATGTGTTCCAGCGCGCCGCACGCGGCCGGATCGTAGCCGTCGAGATGCGCGACGCGCTCGACGAACCGCGCGTCGCGCAGCAGCGCCAGCACATCGGCGAGCGGCCGCACATCGAGCCGCGCACGTTCGCACGCGAAGTAATAATCCTCGTCGACGATCGGGATGAAGTCGAGCCCGAAGTGACGGGCGGCCGGCTCGACGCCGAAACCGAGATCGGCCATGCCGCTCGCGACGAACGCCGCGATCGCCGAATGCGTGAGTTCGGCCGACGCATAGCCGTCGATGCGCTCAGGATCGATGCCGATCGCGCGCAACGCGAGATCCAGCAGCATGCGCGTGCCCGACCCCGGCTGGCGATTGACGAAGCGGATGTCGTTGCGCGCCAGATCCGCCAGCCCGCGCACTTGCTTCGGATTGCCGCGCGGCACGAACAGCCCCTGCTGGCGGCGCGTCAGGTGGATCAGCACGTGGCGTGTGTCGTCGAGCCAGGGCCGGTAGATTTGCGCGCACTGCGCGCGAAACGCGCCGCGCGGCAAATGGAAGCCGGCGAGGTCGCATTCGCCGCGCGCGAGCGCCTGCACGGCCTCGACGCTCTCGCGATATTTGATGTCGACGGCCGCCTGCGCATCGACGAGCGCGGAGACCAGCGTCGCGACCGCATAACCATGCGACGCATGAATGCGCACGGCGCCGTCGCGCTGCGCGAGCCGCCGGTTCAGCTCACTGGCCACCTCGGCCGCGAGCGTGCGCAGATTCCCGTCGAGGCGGCTGCGTGCCAGACGCTGCGCATCGACGACGGCCTGCCCCAGCGCCGACAACGTCGAACCCTTGCCGCGCGCGGTTTCGATCAACTCCCCGCCGATGCACGATTCCAGCGCGCGGAGCATGCCCCATGCATGCCGGTACGACAGTCCCTTGGCTTGCGCGGCCTGCGCGATGCTGCCCGTCTCCGCCACGAGTTCCAGCAGTGGAGCGACGTCGGACAGACTGGCCGAGCGGCCTTCCGTGTCGCGTACGGTCAGATACGCGTCGCATTCGATTCGAATCAATTATGCACTCCAATTTCCTATTGCGACCGCGAAATCTTCCGCTTATCGTTGGTCAAAATCAATCAGAACCAAGTCCCGCTGCGCCATATATGAATTGCGAGCGCATATGAGACTTTGGAGGAGCATAACGATGTCCCCGAATTCCCCTGCGCCCGACGTGCTCGTCGAGCGCCATGCGCGCGCCGGCCGGTCGCTCGTCGCGATCCTGCACGCGATCCAGGACGACGCGGGCTACGTGCCGCCGGGCTGCGTCGCGCCGCTCGCCAAGGCGCTGAACCTGTCGCGCGCGGAAGTGCACGGCGTCCTGACCTACTACCATCACTTCCGCACCGCGCCGCCCGCCCGCGTGACGATCCAGATGTGCCGCGCCGAAGCGTGCCGCAGCATGGGCTGCGAAACGCTCGCCGCCCATGCGGAAGCCCGCACCGGCTGCCGGTTCGATGCCGCGCACGGCGATGCCGCCGCGCCCCGTACGCCGGACGACGTCGCGCTCGAATCGGTCTATTGCCTCGGACTGTGCGCGCAATCGCCGTCGATGACGGTCAACGGCGTGCTCCACGCCAAGGTCACGCCGGAGAAGTTCGACGCGCTGCTGGCCGACGCGGTCGCCCACACACCGGAGGCCGCATGACGACCCGCATCTACGTTCCGCGCGATTCGTCCGCGCTGGCGCTCGGCGCCGACGCGCTCGCCACCGCGATCGTGGCCGAAGCCGAACGGCGCGGCATCGCGGTCGAACTGATCCGCAACGGGTCGCGCGGGCTGCTGTGGCTCGAGCCGCTCGTCGAGGTCGGGACGGCCGCCGGCCGCGTCGGCTATGCGAACCTGTCGGCCGCCGACGTGCCGGCCCTGTTCGACGCCGGCTGGCTCGAAGGCGGCACGCATCCGAGCAGTGTCGGCCTCGTCGACGCGCTGCCCTACCTCGCCCGTCAGCAGCGGCTCACGTTCGCGCGGATCGGCCTGACTGATCCGCTGTCGATCGACGACTACCTGCAGCACGGCGGCCTCGCCGGCCTGAAGAACGCACTGGCGCTCGATGGCGACGCCGCCTGCGAAACGCTGATCGAATCGGGGCTGCGCGGCCGCGGCGGCGCGGCGTTCCCGGCCGGCATCAAGTGGCGTACCGTGCGGCAAGCACGCGCCGCGCAGAAATACATCGTATGCAACGCGGACGAAGGCGATTCGGGCACGTTCTCCGACCGCCTGCTGATGGAATGCGATCCGTACTGCCTGATCGAAGGGATGATCATCGCGGGCGTCGCCACCGGCGCGACGGTCGGCTACATCTATGTGCGCAGCGAATACCCGCACGCGATCGCGACGCTCGAAGCCGCGATCGTCCGCGCGCGTGAAGCCGGCTGGCTCGGCGAGCACGTGCTCGGCTCCGCGCATGCGTTCGAGCTGCACGTCGCGAAAGGCGCGGGCTCGTACGTATGCGGCGAGGAAACGGCGCTGCTCGAATCGCTCGAGGGCAAGCGCGGCGTCGTGCGCGCGAAGCCGCCGCTGCCCGCGCTCGCGGGCCTGTTCGGCCAACCGACCGTGATCAACAACGTGATCACGCTCGCGACGGCGCCCGTGATCTTCGCGCGCGGCGCCACGTTCTATCGCGACTACGGGATGGGCCGCTCGCGCGGCACGCTGCCGTTCCAGCTTGCCGGCAACATCCGTCACGGCGGCCTCGTCGAGCTCGCGTTCGGCGTCACGCTGCGCGAACTGCTGTTCGACTTCGGCGGCGGCACGGCCAGCGGCCGGCCGGCACGCGCCGCGCAGGTCGGCGGCCCGCTCGGCACCTACCTGCCCGACCATCAGTGGGACGTGCCGCTCGACTACGAGGCGTACACGGCGATCGGCGCGGTCGTCGGCCACGGCGGCATCGTGCTGCACGACGACACGTCGAATCTCGCCGAGCTGGCCGAATACGCGATGAAGTTCTGCGCGATCGAATCGTGCGGCAAGTGCACGCCGTGCCGAATCGGCTCCACGCGCGGCGTCGAGACGATCGCGCGGATTCGCCACGGCGATACGTCGGAGCGGCAGGTCACGCTGTTGCGCGACCTGTGCGACACGATGCTCGCCGGCTCGCTGTGCGCGATGGGCGGCATGACCCCGTACCCGGTGCTGTCCGCGCTCGACCATTTCCCCGAAGATTTCGGGCTCGCTGCCGGCAAGGATGCCGCGTCGGGCCCGGTCAAGGCTGCGGCCTGACCCAGAAGGAGCCCTGCATGTCCCTCGACACGAATAACGTCCGCCAAGGCGGCTGCGGCTCGGGCCAATGCGCGTGCAAGAGCGCCGCCCAGGCGCGCGCATTCGATCCGTTCGACGACACCGACTACGGTACGCCGCAACGGCATGCCGACACCGACGTCACGCTCGAAATCGACGGCCAGCCGGTCACGGTGCCGGCCGGCACGTCGGTGATGCGCGCGGCGATCGAAGCCGGCGTCAACGTCCCCAAGCTCTGCGCGACCGATTCGCTCGAACCGTTCGGCTCGTGCCGGCTGTGCCTCGTCGAGATCGAGGGCCGACGCGGCTATCCGGCGTCGTGCACGACGCCCGCCGAAGCCGGCATGAAGGTGCGCACGCAGTCGGACCGGCTGCAGTCGCTGCGCCGCAACGTGATGGAGCTGTACATCTCCGACCATCCGCTCGACTGCCTCACCTGCCCGGCCAACGGCGACTGCGAGCTGCAGGACATGGCCGGCGTGGTCGGCCTGCGCGAAGTGCGCTACGGCTTCGATGGCGCGAATCACCTGAAGGACACGAAGGACGAATCGAACCCGTACTTCACGTACGACCCGTCGAAGTGCATCGTCTGCAACCGTTGCGTGCGCGCGTGCGAGGAAACGCAGGGCACGTTCGCGCTGACGATCGCCGCGCGCGGCTTCGAATCGCGCGTCGCCGCCGGCGAAAGCGAATCGTTCATGGCGTCGGAATGCGTGTCGTGCGGCGCGTGCGTGGCAGCCTGCCCGACGGCCACGCTGCAGGAAAAATCCGTCGTGCAGCTCGGGCAGGCCGAGCACTCGGTCGTCACGACCTGCGCGTACTGCGGCGTCGGCTGCTCGTTCAAGGCCGAGATGAAGGGCACGCAGGTCGTGCGCATGACGCCGCACAAGAACGGGCTCGCGAACGAAGGCCACGCGTGCGTGAAGGGACGCTTCGCGTGGGGCTACGCGACACACAAGGACCGCATCACGAAGCCGATGATCCGCGAGAAGATCACCGACCCGTGGCGCGAAGTCAGCTGGGACGAAGCCCTCACCTACGCGGCGACGCAGTTCCGCAAGCTGCAGCAGAAGTATGGCCGCGATTCGATCGGCGGCATCACGTCGTCGCGCTGCACGAACGAGGAAACCTATCTCGTGCAGAAGCTCGTGCGCGCCGCGTTCGGCAACAACAACGTCGATACCTGCGCACGCGTGTGCCACTCGCCGACCGGCTATGGCCTCAAGACGACGCTCGGCGAATCGGCCGGCACGCAGACGTTCGCCTCGGTCGGCCAGGCCGACGTGATCGTCGTGATGGGCGCGAACCCGACCGACGGCCATCCGGTGTTCGGCTCGCGGCTGAAGCGGCGCATACGCGAAGGCGCGAAGCTGATCGTGATCGATCCGCGCCGCATCGACGTCGTCGACGGCCCGCACGTAAAGGCCACGCATCATCTGCAGTTGCGCCCGGGCACCAACGTCGCGATCGTCAATGCGCTGGCGCACGTGATCGTCACCGAAGGGCTGGTGGCCGACGCATTCGTCGCCGAGCGCTGCGATACGCGTGCGTTCGAGCAATGGCGCGACTTCGTCGCGCAGGCCGACAATGCGCCCGAGGCGACCGCCGACGTGACGGGCGTGCCGGCCGAACTGGTGCGCGAGGCCGCGCGCCTCTACGCGACGGGCGGCAACGCGGCGATCTATTACGGCCTGGGCGTGACGGAACACGCACAGGGCTCGACGACGGTGATGGGCATCGCGAACCTCGCGATGGCGACCGGCAACGTCGGCCGCGAAGGCGTCGGCGTCAATC
>NZ_BCPP01000333.1:0-6629 GCF_016586125.1 Burkholderia sp. E168m23 | reverse complement strand
ATTCGCCGTCGAGCAGCTCGATCTGCGCGTCGAGCCGCGCGAGCGGCGTGCGCATCTGGTGCGCGGCGTCAGCGATGAAGCGCTGCATCGCGTTGATCCGCTCGGCGAGGCGGTGCATCAAGCCATTGATCGACCCGATGATCGCGTCGATCTCGCTCGGCGTATCGACGGCCACGGGCCGCAGGTCGGCCGGGTCACGCGCGGCGATGATCGCGCCGATCTGCGCGAGCGGGCGCAGGCCGCGCCGGATCGCGAGGCCGCTCGCACCGATCGCGAGCACGCTCATCAGCAGGATCAATGTCCACACCTTGAAGCTCATGTCGTTCGTCAGTTGCTGGCGCGCGTTGGTTGTCTGCGCAACCGTCACGAGCGCCCAGCCCGGCGTACTTTCCTCGGGCATGAAGCGCGCGATCGTCGCGGTGCGCACCCGATGCCCCTGGTAAACGGCGTTCGCGAACGCCGGGCCCTGCTTCGCGGCGGCGAGCGTCGCGGGGCTCGCGAGATCGTGGTAGCCGGCAACGACCACGCCGCGCGAATCGACCACCTTGTAGTAGACGAGGTCGTAGCGCGACAGCGTCGACAGCGCGGCCACCGGCGGGTTCAGCGCGAGCACGCCGCCTTGCACGTACAGGTTTTCCGCGACCTGGATCGAGGCGCCGGCGAGCAATTGATCGTATGCACGTTCGGCGGCGACGCCCGCGTAGTAGCGCGCGATCGCCGCGAGCGCGAGCGCGCCGGTCGCGACGACGAGCGCGATGAACAGCAGCGTGCGGCCGAACAGCGTCTTCGGGAACCAGTCAATGCGCGGCAATCTGATACCCCATTCCGCGTGCGGTGCGGATCTCGACCGAGCTGCCCTGCAGCTTCTTGCGCACGCGCGTCACGTATTGCTCGACCGCGTTCGCGGTCGGCTCGTTGCCGAAGCTGAACAACTGGTTCAGCAGTTCTTCCTTCGAGAAGATGCGCTGCGGGCGGCTCGCGAGGATTTCGAGCAGCGCGAATTCCTGGCGGGACAGCGACAGCGGCTGGCTGTCGAGCTCCGCGAGGCGGCTGCTGCGATCGATCACGAGTCCGCCGAGCGTCAGCACGTCGTTCGCGTGGCCGCTGTTGCGGCGCAGCAGCGCCTGCACGCGCGCGTCGAGTTCGCGGTAGTCGAACGGCTTCACGAGGTAGTCGTCGGCGCCGAGGCCGAGGCCGCTCACGCGGTCGTCGATCGCCGAGCGCGCGGTGACGAGCAGCACGGGCGTCGTGCTGCCCGACGCGCGCAGGTGGCGCAGTACCGTGAAGCCGTCCATGCCGGGCAGGTTCGCATCGAGCACGACGAGATCGAAGCGCTCGACGCGCAGCAGCCCGTTCGCGGTCGCGCCGTCGGTTTCGAGATCGACGGCGTGGCCGAGCCGGGCCAGCCGGCTGCGGATCGCCGCGCCGATTTCGGCATCGTCCTCCACGACGAGAATGCGCATGGTGCCGTTTGCAGGTAGGTGAATTAGGGGTTTTCCCGGGGCCGGGATGTCAGCATTTTCTCAGACTCGGCCGATAACCTGTGTCGAGCCGGAAGCAGGATGCAAGGACGGCATTAATACCAGAAATATTCAAGGAGACGGCAACATGCAGCATGTCACGGGCACGACGAACGCGCGCCACGGCGCCACGCCGGCTTGCGCGTGGCCGCCGGCCGTCGGCCGCACGGCGGCACGCGCATGACGACGTCGCCGCGCCGCCGCGCGTTGATCGCAGCCGGGCTCGGCGTGCTGGGCGGGCTCGGGGCGCCGGCGCTGGTGCGCGCGAAGCCGCGCACGGTGCGGATCTCCAAAGGCTATGGCGTGCTGTACCTGCCGTTGCTCGTGATGGAGAAGCAGCGGCTCTTCGAGCGGCACGCGGCGCGTCACGGCGTGCGCGACGTCGCGGTCGAATGGGTGCTGCTCGACGGCGGCAATTCCGTCAACGACGCGATGATGGCCGGCACGCTCGATTTCGCGGGCGCCGGCGCGCCGGGTTTCATCGAGCTGTGGGCGCGGGCGCGCGGCATTCCGAACGTCGAGGTGATCGGCATCAGCGGGCTGTCGACCACGTCGCTGTCGCTGAACGCGAACCGCGCGGGCCTCGCATCGCTGCGCGACTTCACGTCGTCCGACCGGATCGCGGTGCCGGGCATCCGCACGTCGCTGTCGGCGGTCGTGCTGCAGATGGTCGCGAGCCGGCAGCTCGGCCCGACGCATTTCGCGCAGCTCGATTCGATCACCGTGAACCTGCCGCATCCGCAGGCGATGCAGGCGCTGATCCGCCGCGAGAACGGCGTGACCGCGCACTTCACGTCGCCGCCGTTCTCGACGCTCGAATTGCGGCAGCCGGGCATTCATCGCGTGGTGAGCTCGGTCGACGTGCTCGGCCCGATGACGCTCGACGTCGTGTTCGCGCCGAAGCGGCTCGTCGATGCGGAGCCGGCGCTCGCCGTCGCGTTTCTCGGCGCGCTCGACGAAGCGAACCGCCTGATCGCGCAGGACCCGCGTGCGGCGGCGGCGCTCTATGCGGCGTCGTCGGGCGTCGGCGTGTCGCACGACGACGTGATGCGGATGCTCGCCGCGCCCGACACGCGCTTCTCGGTGTTGCCGAACCAGCTGATGGACTACGTCGAATTCCTGTACCTGGCCGGCACGATCAAGGCGAAGCCGCGCGCGTGGCGCGAGATGTTCGCGCCGATGCTCGACGACTACCGGTCGGGTTGAGCTACGCCCGTCGCGATCCGGTTCCGTTCATCGAAACACCTCGCGCCGGCGCGTTCGTCACGCGCGGCGCAGATTCAACCGATTCACCGATTCAACCGATATGCAATCGATTCACCCAAGGAGCCTGAAGTGAACGCTACCGACACCCTGGACCCCGCGTCCGCCGAAGAACAGCGCATCATGTCGAAGATGGCGCGGCGCCTGCTGCCCATCCTCGTCGTGATGTTCCTGATCGCGTTCATCGACCGGCAGAACGTCGGTTTCGCGAAACTGCAGATGGTGCACAGCCTCGGCATGACGGAAGCCGCGTTCGGGCTCGCGTCGTCGCTGTTCTTCATCGGCTACCTGCTGTTCGAGGTGCCGAGCACGCTCGCGCTGCATCGCTACGGCGCGCGCGTGTGGCTTGCACGGATCATGCTGACGTGGGGGCTCATCACGGTGCTGATGGGTTTCACGACGTCGATGCCCGCGTTCTGTTCGCTGCGCTTCGTGCTCGGCATCGCCGAGGCCGGCTTCTATCCGGGTGTGATCTATTACCTGACGCTGTGGTTTCCGCAGAGCTACCGCGCGAAGGTGCTCGGCATCTTCACGCTGGGCAGCGCGCTCGCGAACATGCTCGGCTCGCTGGTCGGCGGCCTGCTGCTGAGCCTGAACGGCGTGTGGGGGCTGGCGGGCTGGCAGTGGGTGTTCGTCGCGACGGGCATTCCGGCCGTGGTCGTCGCGATCGTCGTGTTCCGCGTGCTGCCCGCATCGTTTCGCGAAGCGCGGTTCCTCGACGAGCGCGAGAAGCAGATCGTCGCGGCCGCGCTGGAGCGCGAGAAGCCGGCGCAGGCCGAGCACGGTCAGCCGTGGAAGGCGCTGCTCGATCCGCGCGTGATGCTGTTCGCGGCAACCTACATGCTGATGTCGACGTCGTTGTACGGCGTCACGTACTGGTTGCCGACGATCGTGAAATCGTTCGGCGTGTCGAGCACGATGAACGGGTTCCTGAGCATGCTGCCGTGGGCGCTCGCGGTGGTGCTGCTGGTGTGGCTGCCGTCGAAGCTGCGCCGTGCGAAGAGCATCCTGCGCACGATCGCGATCGTCGCGGCGCTCGGCGCGCTCGGCTTCCTGCTGAGCCTCGTGCTGCCGTCGACGCCGCTGCGCTTCATCGCGCTCGTGCTCGGCGGCGCGTGCATCCCGCTGCTGTATCCGTGCTTCTGGTCGATGCCGCCGCGCTATTTCACCGGCGCGCGGGCGGCCGCGAGCGTCGCGGCGATCAACTCGATCGGCAACCTCGGCGGCTTCTTCAGCCAGAACCTGATGCCGTTCGCGGGCAAGGTGACAGGCACCGCGTTCGGGCCGATGATCGTGCCGATCGTGTGCCTCGCGCTGCTCGGCGTCGGCGCGCTGGTCGCGTGGACGCGCTCGGAGCGGGGGATGGTGGCGGCGCGGGCGTGATGGACGGCCGGGGTTGTGGCCCCGGGATACTTGGATTAGGCCGAACGGCCGACTGCACGCGAAAAAGCGGGTGTGCTACCATGCATTACATATGTAATGCATGGAGTGTGCGATGAAAACCGCGACCATGCCGGCGCTGCGTGTCGATCCGCAATTGCGGGAGGAGGCAGAGTCGGTCCTTGAGGAAAACGAGACGTTGTCTGCGTTCATGGAGTCGGCGCTGCGCGACGGGATCGCGCGTCGCCGTCTGCAACGCGAGTTTGTAACCCGTGGCCTCGCATCACGCGACGAGGCGCGTCGTACCGGTGAATACGTCGATGCCGCCGACGTGCAGGCCGAACTCGAGGGCATGCTGAAGGCTGCGCGTGCAGCGAAGGCGGCTGATTGATCTATCGGGTCCGATATACACGTGCGGCCCGTGAGGATCTGGTACGGATGTATCGATACTTGCTCGAACGTGATGTGGATGCGGCGGCGCGGGCTGTGGACGCGATCGAACAAGGTGTCGCCATGCTCCGCATGTTTCCGTTCACATGCCGCAAGGTCGATCACGGAAATCCATTTTTGCGCGAGCTGATCATGTCCTTCGGCACGTCGGGCTATGTCCTGCTGTTCGAGATTGAAGCAGCCGAGCAAGTTACGATTTTAGCCGTACGACACCAACGGGAAGATGATTACCACTGATACGTGACGATGCGGTGGTTGTCGTTGCCGCGTTGGTCAGCGATTGATTCGCGAATCCCTGTCCCCGCCATGCGCGACCGCGACGGGCGCCGGCGACAGCGGAATCTCGACCTCGACCGTTGTCCCCTCGCCGAGCGTCGTCGCGATCCGCAGCGTGCCGCCGACCAGATACGCACGCTCGCGTAACCCCACCAGCCCGAACGACGCCGACTTGCGCGGCACCGCGGGATCGAATCCCGCGCCGTCGTCGCGTATCGTCAGCGCGATCGCTTCGCCGCCGCACACGAGTTCGACGTCCGCATGCGACGCTGCCGCGTGCCGGGCGACATTCGCGAGCGCTTCCTGCGCGATGCGGAACACGGCCGTCGCATACGGCTCGTCGAGTTGCAGCTCCGGCGGCTCGACGCGCAGCGAACAGGCAATCCCGTGACGATGCCGGAAATCCTCCACGAGCCATTGCATCGCGGCCGCGAAGCCGAGATCGTCGAGCATCAGCGGGCGCAAGTCCGACGCGATGCGGCGGGTCGCGGCCACCGCGCCGCGCGCGAGCGCATGCATCGCCGCGATCTTGCGTGCCAGCGATGCGTCGTCCTGCGGCACGTGGTCGATCAGCCATTCGAGATCGTTCTTCAGCGTCGCTAGCGTCTGCGCCAATTCGTCGTGCAGTTCGCGCGCGATGCGGCGCTGCTCCGCTTCGCGCGCGCTGGCGCTGATCGCGGCGATCTCGCGCAGCTCCTCGCGCGAGGCCTGTAGCGCCCGCTCCGCACGTACGCGCTCCTCGACTTCGCGCCGCAGGTCGCGGTTCGACGCGCTCAGTTGCGCGGTGCGCGCGGCGACGCGCTGTTCGAGCCGTTCGTTCGCATCGTTCAACTGCGCGCTTTTCTGCACGACGAGCAGATGCTGGTAGCGCGCGCCGGCCAGCGCGCGCACCGTCTGCGCATGCAGCCGGCCGTTCTCGAACAGCATCGCGAACAGCACGACGCCCGACGCGACGAGACCATACGCGCGCCCCGCATAGAAGCCGAGATCGAAGCGCCCGTGATTGAGCATCGACGACAGCGCGATGTCGAACAGCCACGCGACGAGCACCGTCATTACCCACAGGTCGAGCACGGAATGGCGGCGCCGCTGCCGCCACATCAGCATCAGCGCGACGAGGTTCAGGCCCCAGACGACCGTGATCGCGTTCGTCATCGTCGAGGTCATCCGGTTGCCGCTCATGATGTGCGGCAGCAGCGCGTGGCCGACGGTCGCGAGCAGCGCGAGCGCGGCCGTCGCGCCGCCGGCGGCCACGAGGCAGAGGACGACCGGAATCGCCGCACGCCGCTGCGGGGCCGGAGCCGGGCGCCCGCGCGACGTCGCGCGCAGCAGTGCGTACGCGGCGACCGACAACGGAAAGCCGCCATGCCAGAACAGGTACAGCCATGCGGTGGTCTGTTCGCCGGCGCCGAGCAGGCCGGTCGGCGTGAACAGCCCGGGGAAGGTCAGCATGTGCGTGCCGGCCATGAACGCCGTGAACAGGTAGCCGCCCGCCAGCACGAGCAGCGGCTTCTCGCGCAGGATCGCGTACTGGCCGAGCAGCAGGCCGGCCGTCACCATGTCGTTGATCACGATCGCCGACTGGTACACGGGAATGAACGCCCAGCCCGGCGTGAGCGGCATGGCCGCGAACGGTGCGAGCGCGGCGAAAATCACGGCCGATACGAGTACCGTCGCGAGCGCGAGCCGCTGCTCGCGCCGGCCCGGCGGCAGCGACGACATGAACAGACGCGACGTGTC
>NZ_BCPP01000332.1:0-6634 GCF_016586125.1 Burkholderia sp. E168m23 | reverse complement strand
TCGCGCTCGTGCCGGCGCTGATCGGCGTGCTGTGGCTCGGCGACGGCTCGGTCGGGCAACTGCTCGTGTGGAGCCAGGTGCTGCTGAGCCTGCAGTTGCCGTTCGCGATGTGGCCGCTGATCCGCTCGGTCAGCGATCGGCGCACGATGGGCGAGCACGCGATCGGGCGCGGGATGCAGGTGGCCGCGTGGGCGCTGTTCGCCGTGATCACCGGCACGAACCTGCTGTTGATTACCGGTGTCGCGGGCTGATACAGCCTGTCACAGGCTGACACAGGCATGCTGCGTGCCTGCGGTAAACTGCGGTCTTTCGATCGTCTCCGAAGTCCATCATGTGGAGTGAAATCAGCAACATCGGCGATGCCGCGCTGACCCTGCCGATCGCGGTGACCTGCGCGGCGTGGCTCGCGCTGACCGACTGGCGCCTCGCCGCCCGCTGGGGCGTGCTGCTGGCCGCCGGGATGGGCGTCGTCGGCGCCACGAAGATCCTGTATGCCGGCTGCGGCATCGAGCTTGCGCGGTTCGATTTCCGTGTGATCAGCGGCCATACGATGCTGTCGACGTCCGTATGGACGGTCGCGCTGTCGATGCTGTGGCAGGCGTTCCGGCCCGGCAAGGCGCCCGGCGTCGCGGCCGGGCTGGCCATCGGCGCGATCACGGCCGTTGCCCGCGTATTCGATCACTCGCACACCGTGCCGGAAGTCGTCATCGGCTGGCTGCTCGGCGCGCTGGTCGCGCTGGTGTTCCTGCGCGGCTACGACGGCGTGCGGCAGCGCGCGTTCTCGCCGCGCGTCGCCGCGGTCTGCCTGCTGCTCGTGTCGGGCATCGCGTACGGGCACCGCGCGCCGTTCCAGCAGATGATCGACACGCATTCGCCGCAGCTCTGCGCGTTCGTGCGGGCGCCGTCGGGCGAAGGCTTCTGACTGGTGCCGATGGCGGGTGCTCCGGCACCGCCTTCCTGCCGCCGGCATTCGGTCCGGTGTTTTCCGGCCGGCGCACGATGGCAAGTCGGTTCATCTTCCCCCAGGGCGTTCTCTTCCGTGCGGGACGCCACACTTCCGTTATCCCGATAATCGATTCGTCTGCCCGTTCATCCGACTGGTCGCGCCGGCCTCTTTGCGCACCGTCGCCGGTACGCGCAAGTCATGAATGAGGTCTATGACCGGGCATAACGAATATTCATTTCATCGATTGGCGGCATTCGCGTACGCTGGCTGTCGTTCAACCGCGGGCAAGGCTGTGCGGCCGGTTCCGCGCGCGTCGCATTCATCTCGATATACTCGCGGAAAACCCGTGCGATGCGTCGCCATGCCGGCGCACGTCGGCTGGAAGATGCACGGGAAACCCCGTCGCGGCAGCGTTCCGCGACGACGATTCACGACAGGAGCAGGTCACATGACAATCCTTTCTCCGCGCCTCGCGGGCAAGTGCGCATACATCACGGGCGCCGCGGGCGGCCTCGGCCGCGCGATCGCGCGCCGCATGGTCGAGCAGGGCGCGCGCGTGTTCGTGACCGACATCGCGGAAGCGGCGGTGCTCGACGCGTTCGCGCAGGAACTCAACGCAGGTCACGCGACGCCGGTCGCGTTCGCCGCGACCCAGGACGTGCGCGACGAAGCCCGCTGGCAGGCGCTGCTCGCGCAGGCGACCGATGCGATGGGCGGCCTGTCGGTGCTCGTCAACAACGCGGGCGTCGGCTCGATCGGTTCGCCCGCGCAAATCGAGCTGGACGAATGGCGGCGCGTGATGGCGATCAACGTCGAAAGCATCGTGCTCGGCTGCAAGCATGCGCTGTCGTATCTGGCCGAGAGCTATCCCGCGTCGATCATCAACATCTCGTCGGTCGCCGCGTTCAAGGTCGAGCCGGATTTCACCGCGTACAACGCATCGAAGGCGGCGGTCGCGTCGCTGACGAAGTCGGTCGCGATCGACTGTGCGCGCCGCGAGATCGACGTGCGCTGCAATTCGATTCACCCGGCGTTCATTCGCACGGGGATCGTCGAGCCGCTGTTCCAGTCGCTCGGCGAACGCGACGCGACCCGCAAGCTCGCGCGCGGCATTCCGCTGCGCCGGCTCGGCGAGCCGGACGACGTCGCGCATGCGGCCGTGTATCTCGCGTCCGACGAGAGCCGCTTCGTGACGGCCGCCGAACTCGTGATCGACGGCGGCATGTGCGCGGTCTGACGCGTATCCCGAACCACAACGATTGGAGGAGAACATCATGTCGACACCCGTGAACCGCCAGCTGCTGCTGAAGACGCGCCCGGAAGGGCGGGTCGGCCGCGACCATTTTTCGCTCGTCGAGACGCCGGTACCGGCGCTCGCCGACGGCGAGGTACTCGTGCGCGTGCTGTATCTGTCGATGGACCCGACCAACCGCGTATGGATGAGCGACGTGCCGCAGTACTTGCCGCCCGTCGCGATCGGCGAGGTGATGCGCGCGCTCGGGATCGGCCGCGTGGTCGCGTCGCGCCATGCGGGTTTCGCGGAAGGCGATCTCGTGCAGGGGCTGGTCGGCTGGCAGGACTACGCGGTCGTGCCGGCCGAGCAGGTCGCGCAACTCGTGAAGCTGCCCGCGCAGTCGGGCCTGCCGCTGCCCACGCTGCTCGGCGCGTGCGGGATGAGCGGGCTGACCGCGTACTACGGGCTGACCGACATCGCGCCGGTGCAGCCGGGCGAAACGCTCGTCGTGTCGGCGGCGGCCGGCTCGGTCGGCTCGATCGCCGGGCAGATCGGCAAGATCCACGGCGCGCGGGTGGTCGGCATCGCGGGCGGTGCGGACAAGTGCCGCTACCTGACCGAGACGCTCGGCTTCGACGCGGCCGTCGACTACAAGGCCGACGATTTCCGCCAGCAACTGAAGGCGGCGACGCCGGACGGCGTGCACGTGAACTTCGAGAACGTCGGCGGCGAGGTGATGCGCGCGGTGCTGTCGCGGATGGTGATCGGCGGGCGTGTCGCGCTGTGCGGCGTGATCTCGAACTACAACAGCGGCCGCGCGGCCGACGACGTCGGCGTGCTGATCTCGAAGCGGCTGACGATGCGCGGCTTCCTGATCCTCGACTACCGCAAGAGCCGCGAAGCCGTGCAGACGCTCGCGGGCTGGCTGCGCGACGGCCGGCTCAAGGCCGAGGAGACCGTGGCCGACGGTCTCGAAAACGCGCCGGACGTGTTGAATCGCCTGTTCGACGGCGACCATCGCGGCAAGCTCGTGTTGCGTGTCGATCCGGACGCGTGACGGGCGTGTCACGCCTGTCGGATCGGGCCGCGGGCGCGGATCGACCGCGCTGAGTTCGATCAACCCGGCTGCAGTTTAGGACTTGTCCCATATATTGTCCGAGCCGCTCTCCCTACAGTGATTGCCAGCACACAGGCGGCGTGACGACGCGTCACGCCGCCTGTTTTTCTGGTGACGCGGCAGAGGGGAGGGAACATGCGGAACAACGCGAAGCGATCGGCATCGGTAACGGCAATGAGCGCCGGGGCCGTGCGGAAGAGGGTGTTCGGGCTCGGTATCGTGCTCGCGATGTCGATTGCCATGTCGAGCGCGATGGCGGCCGGACAGCCCGCATCGGATGGCGTCGTGCGGTTCACCGGCTCGCTCGTCGATCTGTACGACGTGACGCTCGATGCTCCGGTGGGCGCGCTCGTTGACGCGGGACAGGCGGCCGATGGCGGGGCAACGGCCACGGTCCGGTTCGATGCGCATGGCCGGCGTTTGCCGGGTGCGCAGGTCGCGCTGGTGAAGCCCGACGGTGCGGCGTTCGCGCCGGATGACGGCACGGCGGTGCGTGCCACGTGGCGCGATGCGCACACCGAGCGAAGTATGCCGCTGGCGCCGGGCCGGGTTCATCGCGTCGGCCCGTATGGCGGCGTGATGACGGTCGCGGCGGATGAAGCAACGGGCGCCGTGGCGCCCGTCGTGATTCATATCCGTCATCCTTGACCCGCTCTCCGCACGCGTGCGGTTCGCCGGCGGCCGGAGGGCGTCATTCGCCCTGTTCGGAGCGTGCGTAGATGTCCCAACTGGCCATGAACAGCGCGGCGACGAGCGGCCCGATCACGAAGCCGTTGATGCCGAACAGCGCCATCCCGCCGAGCGTCGAGATCAATACGACCCAGTCGGGCATCTTCGTGTCCTTGCCGACGAGGATCGGGCGCAGTAGGTTATCGACGAGGCCGATCACGCCGACGCAGAACGCGACGAGGATCACGCACTTCCAGACCGCACCGATCATCAGGAAGTAGAGCGCGGCCGGCACCCAGACGAGGCTCGCGCCGATCGCCGGCAGCAGCGACAGGAACGCCATCAGCGCACCCCACAGCACCACGCCCTCGATCCCGAGGATCCAGAAGATCAACCCGCCGAGCGCGCCTTGCACGAGCGCGACCGCGATGTTGCCCTTCACCGTCGCGCGCACGACCGTCGTGAATTTCGCGAGCAGCAGGTTCTTGTGCTCTTCGTCGAGCGGCAGCGCACGGCGCACGCGGCGGCCGATCTCGCCGCCGTCGCGCAGCAGGAAGAACACCATGTACAGCATCACGCCGAAGCTCACGACGAACTGGAACGTGTTCTGGCCGATGCTGAGCGCCTGGGTGGCCGCGAACTGGCTGATCTGCGCGGCGCCGTCGGTCAGCTTCTTCTGGATGCCCGGGATGTTGGTCAACCCGTATTTCTGCAGCAGGTTCTGGATCGACGTCGGCAGCGCGTGAATGATGTCGTGGAAGTACTGCGAATAATTCGGCTGCGCGTCCTTGAGCTCCTGGTACACGTAGGCGATTTCCTGCACGAGCGTGGCCGTGACGAACACGAGCGGCAGGATCACGATCAGGATGATGAGCGACATCGTGACGAGCGCGGCCAGGTTGCGCCGCTTGCCGAAGCGCGCGGCGAGCCAGCGTTGCACGGGCTGGAACAGGATCGCGAGAATGGTGCCCCAGAAGACGGCGCCGGAAAACGGCGCGAGGATCCAGCACAGTCCGACGGTGACCGCGAACAGCAGGAAGTAGAAGAATTTTTGGTGGTCTTGTCCGCTATCCATGAGTGGCATTCGCGCAGATTGATGCGTGGTTGGATTGAATCTCGTTGTCCCGCGCGCGATCGGTTCGCGAACGTCACGGGTTCGCGGCGCAACGCGCCGCCGGGCGGCCCATGCGGAGTATGCCCGCAAAGGTGCCGCCATCATAGCCGCTGCGAGAGACGCATGCGAAAACGCCGCGGCCGGGGCCGCGGCGCTGCCGGGAAGCGAACGCGGCGCGAGGCCGCGTGCCGCATCGTCAGATGTTGAGCTTGGTGACCTTCGTGCCGTTCACCGACAGGTCGCCCATCAGGCCCGCGTTGGTCAGGACCAGCACTTCCACCGGTGCGGTAGCCGTGTTGGAGTCGACCGCGCCGTTCGCGCCGACCTTCACGACCGCGACCGACGCGTCGGCGCCGGCCGACCAGCCGTCCGACTTGCGGAACGAGTCGAGCGCATCCTGCGTCATGAACAGGAACACGACCGCCTTCGACTGCGCGCCGGCCTGCAGGCCGACCGACAGCGACGACGTGTTGTAGTAGCCGACGGTGCTGCCGCCGACGCGCAGCGCGCCGTTGCCGGACTGGGCGCCGACGATGAAGCCGGCCTGCAGCACATTCGGGAACACGAGGACGCCGCGTGCTTTCGAGACGAGGTCGCGCGAACCCGGTACCGTCGAATATAGGCGCGACAGCGTTGCGTTCACGCTGGCGTCGATCGACTGGCGCTTCGACGCGCTGGCCGCGGCGCTATCGGGTTTGCCGGGCGTGGTCGTGCAGCCGGCGAGGGCGAGGCTGCCGAGCATCACGGCGGCGGCGGCTTTCATGGCGAGGGACTTCTGCATGGCGGTTCTCCTTCGTTGTCTGATGGATGACGGGCGGGCGGCGGTGCACGCCGCCCCGTTCAACGGCGGGAAAGGAGCAGGCCCGCAACGAACGCAAGGCCCGCGACGACGCCGGCGGTTTGCCACGGGTTCTCGTGCACGACCTGCGATACGCGCTCGGCCGAATCGCGCAGCCGGGCGGCCGCGCTGCCCGACGCATAGTCGAGCGCGCCGCGCGCTTCATCGAGCCGGGATTGCACGCGCTTGCGCAGCGCGGCGATATCGCCATCGCCATCGTTTTTCAGCAGATCTTCCAGTTCGTCGACCAGCCCGCGCAGATCGTCGGTCACGTCGGCATGCAGGTCGCGGGCAGCCGCGCGCGTCGTGCGGCCCACGCGCCGGCCGGTGCGACGAATATCGGACAGGCCGCGGTCCAGCTTGTGTTCGATCGAGTCGGTAAGCGCCATGGTGTTTATCCTCCTTTGATTCCAGGCAATTTGAAGATAAGACGAATCCCAGCAACTGATGTGATTCACTTGATCCGATTGAGTTTCGAGACAAATTTTCAATTCGTCGGCAGGATCGCCGGGAAGCCCCGCCGCACGGGGCGGCGCAGCGGTTGAAAAAATTTCGCGTTTCGCGGCGATACAGCGTGTCGAGCAGCGGGTCGCAGTGAAGGTCCGGTAAATATGGCGTCGCCAGGGGCGTCAGGTAAATAGTGCCATTGCAGGTTGGACGCTGATGCAAATGCACTACTCGACGCGTCATCGATGCGCACGATTTGTGCCCGGTGC
>NZ_BCPP01000331.1:0-6666 GCF_016586125.1 Burkholderia sp. E168m23 | reverse complement strand
GAACGCCGCGAGGCTCTGCAGCATCTGGAAGTAGAACTGGTTGCGGCGGTCCCAGCCCTTCACCGCGCCGGCGGCAAGCGACAGCGACGGGTGCGCGACGACCCGCTTCGGGTCGAAGAACGTGATCTGGCCGAGGCCGTCGCATTCCGGGCACGCGCCCATCGGGTTGTTGAACGAGAACAGGCGCGGCTCGAGCTCCTGCAGCGAGTACGAGCAGATCGGGCACGCGAACTTCGAGCTGAACAGGTGCTCGCGATCGGTATCCATCTCGAGCGCGATCGCGCGGCCGTCGGCGAGGCGCAGCGCGGTTTCGAACGATTCGGCGAGCCGCTGCTTCATGTCCGGGCGCACCTTCAGGCGATCGACGACGACGTCGATCGTGTGCTTGTCGTTCTTCTTCAGCTTCGGCAGCGACTCGACCTCGTAGATCTTCGCGGCGCCTTCGTTCGCGGCGCCGCCGCCCGAGCGCACGCGAAAGCGCACGAAGCCCTGCGCCTGCATGTCCTCGAACAGCTCGGCATGCTCGCCCTTGCGATCCGCGACGACGGGCGCGAGGATCATCAGCTTGGTCTCCTCGGGCAGCGCGAGCGCTGCGTCGACCATCTGCGACACGCTCTGCGCCTCGAGCGGGATGTCGTGATCGGGACAGTACGGCGTGCCGACCCGTGCGTACAAAAGTCGCAGGTAGTCGTGGATTTCCGTGACCGTGCCGACGGTCGAACGCGGGTTGTGGGACGTGGCCTTCTGCTCGATCGAGATCGCCGGCGACAGCCCCTCGATCAGGTCGACGTCGGGCTTCTCCATCAGCTGCAGGAACTGGCGGGCGTACGCGGACAGGCTTTCCACGTAGCGGCGCTGGCCTTCGGCATAAAGGGTGTCGAACGCGAGCGACGACTTGCCCGACCCGGACAACCCGGTAATCACGACCAGCTTGTGGCGCGGCAGGTCGAGATTGACGTTTTTCAGGTTGTGGGTGCGTGCCCCACGGATACGGATCTGTTCCATGAACCTGGCGAAAATGGAGGGAACCAAACCTGCTACTATAACGGCTTTTCGAGACCGTCGTTTACGGCCCCCAGCCTTTACAGCAGGTGGCAGCAAGGCGACACCTGCGCCGGGGAAAGCGGTCGCGCCGCACGGTTCCGGGCGGCCCGCAGGCCGTCTGCATCCGGCCCCGACGTGTCGTCCGAAAGGCCGCCAGGCCGCCGGTCCTGATCTTCCGCCGCCCGCTGCCGGGCGGACATTCCGATCATTCGAAATTCATTCCCGATGTCCAATCCGTCTGCCACGTCTTCCCGCATGACTGCGCCCGAACTGCGCGCGACCACGTCGCTCGCGGCGATCTTCGCGTTGCGCATGCTCGGCCTGTTCATGATCATGCCGGTGTTCTCGGTCTATGCGAAAACCATCCCGGGCGGCGACAACGTGCTGCTCGTCGGGATCGCGCTCGGGGCCTACGGCGTCACGCAGTCGCTGTTCTATATCTTCTACGGCTGGGCGTCCGACAAGTTCGGCCGCAAGCCGGTGATCGCCACGGGCCTCGTGATCTTCGCGCTCGGCAGCTTCGTCGCCGCGTTCGCGCACGACATCACGTGGATCATCGTCGGCCGCGTGATCCAGGGAATGGGCGCCGTGTCGTCGGCGGTGCTCGCGTTCATCGCCGACCTGACCTCCGAGCAGAACCGCACGAAGGCGATGGCGATGGTCGGCGGCTCGATCGGCGTGTCGTTCGCGGTCGCGATCGTCGGTGCGCCGATCGTGTTCCACTGGGTCGGGATGAGCGGGCTGTTCACGATCGTCGGCGTGCTGTCGATCCTCGCGATCGGCGTCGTGCTGTGGATCGTGCCCGACGCGGCGAAGCCCGTGCACGTGCGCGCGCCGTTCGCCGAGGTGCTGCACAACGTCGAACTGCTGCGCCTGAACTTCGGCGTGCTGGTGCTGCACGCGACGCAGACGGCGCTGTTCCTGGTCGTGCCGCGCCTCTTGGTCGACGGCGGGCTGCCGGTCGCCGCGCACTGGAAGGTCTACCTGCCGGTGATGGGGCTCGCGTTCGTGATGATGGTGCCGGCGATCATCGTCGCGGAAAAACGGGGCAAGATGAAGCCGGTGCTGCTCGGCGGCATTCTGGCTATCCTGATCGGCCAATTGTTGCTCGGCAGCGCACCGCATACCATTCTGATTGTGGCGGCGATCCTGTTCGTGTACTTCCTCGGGTTCAACATCCTGGAAGCGTCACAGCCGTCGCTCGTGTCGAAGCTCGCGCCGGGTTCGCGCAAGGGCGCGGCCACGGGCGTCTACAACACCACGCAGTCGATCGGGCTCGCGCTCGGCGGCATCGTGGGCGGCTGGCTGCTGAAGCACGGCGGCGCGAACACGGTCTTTTATACGTGTTCGGGGCTCGTTGCTGCCTGGCTTATAATCGCGGCCAGCATGAAAGCGCCGCCGCGCAAGGCCTGAACCTTTTATTTCGGGCAGGCATCGGCAGCGCGCCGGCTTGCCCCGGCGGGCCCCTGCGGCGATACACGCGGGCGGCCCCGCATCGAATTTACTGGAGAAACACATGGCATCCGTCAACAAGGTCATCCTCGTCGGCAACCTCGGCGCCGATCCTGAAGTCCGTTACCTGCCGAGCGGCGACGCGGTTGCGAACATCCGTCTCGCGACGACCGATCGCTACAAGGACAAGGCAAGCGGCGATTTCAAGGAAATGACCGAGTGGCATCGCGTCGCGTTCTTCGGCCGTCTGGCGGAGATCGTCAGCGAATACCTGAAGAAGGGTTCGTCGGTCTATATCGAAGGCCGCATCCGCACGCGCAAGTGGCAGGGTCAGGACGGCCAGGATCGTTACTCGACCGAAATCGTCGCCGAACAGATGCAGATGCTCGGTGGCCGCGGCGGTTCGGGCGGCGGCGGTGGCGGCGGTGACGAAGGCGGTTATGGCGGCGGCTACGGTGGTGGCGGTGGCGGTCGCGGCGAGCAGGCGGAGCGCGGCGGTGGTGGCGGCGGCCGTGCCAGCGGCGCGGCACGTGGCGGTGCGGGTGGCGGCGGCCAGAGCCGTCCGAGCGCACCGGCAGGCGGCGGCTTCGACGAGATGGACGACGATATTCCGTTCTGATCGCCAGTCGGCATCCTGCATCACGATGGGCCCGAACGTCCGAGCCAAGCCAGTCGCTTGGCCCGGGTTTTCGGGCCTCGTTTCGTTTACGTGGTTCCTGCACGCCGCACCCTGGATGAACCGTGGCTGACGCACTCCCCGACCTCATCGCGCCCCATCTCGACGTCCTGTTCTGCGGGATCAATCCCGGCCTGATCGCGGCCGCGACCGGTCATCACTTCGCGGGGAGAAACAACCGCTTCTGGCGCGTGATCCATCTCGCGGGCTTCACGCCGACGGAAATTTCGCCGCGGGACGATCGCGAGATTCTCCGTTACGGCTGCGGGCTGACGGCCGTGGTGCCGCGGCCGACCGCCAGTGCCGATCAGCTGTCGCGCGCGGAATTCGTGGCCGCGGCCGCCGGGTTCGAGCAGAAGGTCGCGCATCATGCGCCGCGCTTCGTCGCGTTTCTCGGCAAGGCGGCGTATGCGGCGCTGTCGGGGCAACGGGAAGCCGCGTGGGGATTGCAGCCGTCCCCTATCCAGCAGGCGCGGGTGTGGGTGCTCCCCAACCCCAGCGGCAGAAACCTTGCGTTCGGGCTCGACGATCTGGTCGATGCGTATCATGAGCTTCATCTCGCCGCGATGAAGGACCGGCACGATGCGACGCAGTAAGACGGCGGCGCCGTGGCCGGGCACCATCGTGCCGCGCGCGTTCTTCAACCGCATGGCCACCGAGGTGGCGCCGCAACTCCTGAACAAGATCCTCGCGGCAGCGGACGGCCGCGCCGGGCGCATCGTCGAAGTGGAAGCGTATGCGGGCGCGCTCGATCCGGCGGCGCACACCTATCGCGGCAAGACGCCGCGCAACGCGACGATGTTCGGGCCGCCCGGGCACTTCTACGTGTATTTCACGTACGGCATGCACTGGTGCTGCAACTGCGTGTGCGGCCCGGACGGCGCGGGAACGGGCGTGCTGATCCGTGCGCTGGAGCCGCTGCACGGGCTCGAGCAGATGCGCGCGGCGCGGCCGCCGCGCACGCGCGATCGCGACCTGTGCCGCGGCCCGGCTCGATTGACGCAGGCGATGGGGATCGGCGGCGCGCAGGATGGCGTCGACCTAGTCGGCGCGCGCGACGGGTTCGCGATCGTCGACGACGGGATGGCGCCACCCGCCGATCTGGCGGGCGGGCCGCGCATCGGCATTCGCGTCGGTCAGGATCTGCCGTGGCGGTGGAGCGTGCCCGGCAATCGATACGTATCGGGCGCGGTGCCGCGCATCTGACGCGTGCCGCGCCCAAGTCACATGCCCGTCGCGCCCGATTCGACCTGCGTCACGCGGTCGCCATTATTGATCGGCTAAGCTGGCCGTTTCGACGTTTCGATCGAGGGGACACCATGCGGCGGGTCGTATTCAACCAGAAGGGCGGCGTGGGCAAGTCGACGATCGTCTGCAACCTGGCGGCGATCAGCGCGAGCGAAGGATTGCGCACGCTCGTCATCGATCTCGATGCGCAGGCGAACTCGACGCGCTACCTGCTCGGCGACGCGGCGGCCGACGCGCAACCGGGCGTCGCCGGTTTCTTCGAAACCGCGCTGACCTTCAACTTCCGTCCGGTCGACGTCGCGTCGTTCATCCACGCGACCCCGTTCGAGGAGCTCGACGTGATGCCCGCGCATCCGGATCTCGATACGCTGCACGGCAAGCTCGAATCGCGCTACAAGATCTACAAGTTGCGCGACGCGCTGAACGAACTCGACATGTACGACGCCGTGTACATCGACACGCCGCCCGCGCTGAATTTCTATACGCGCTCGGCGCTGATCGCGGTCGAGCGCTGCCTGATCCCGTTCGACTGCGACGATTTCTCGCGGCGCGCGCTGTACACGTTGCTCGAGAACGTGAAGGAAATCCAGCAGGACCACAACGCGGCGCTCGAGGTGGAAGGGATCGTCATCAACCAGTTCCAGCCGCGCGCGAGCCTGCCGCAGCGGCTGGTCGACGAGCTCGTCGACGAAGGGCTGCCGGTGCTCGCGTCGCGGTTGTCCGCGTCGGTGAAGATCCGCGAATCACATCAGCAGTCGACGCCGGTGATCCATCTCGAGCCGACGCACAAGCTCGCGCAGGAGTTTCGCGCGCTGCATCGCGAACTGGCCGGTTGAGCCCGCGCCTGACCGGATCGACCAAGGCCGCTTCGAGCGGCCTTTTTTATCGCGACTCGTCATTCCTCCGATTATTGAATTCGTCATTTATAATCCGGAAAACGATTTCATAATAAATTCAGAAAAACGATTACATGGACTGCGGCTCCATTTTCAATGAAGGCCAGTTTTCTAATAAACAGAATAATGAATTGGTAAATATTGCGCGATGTCACGATGCGCTATGCTGCAAAAAGGTAAAAAGGCATTGCGGGTCGGACGCTCGGGTTGGTCATTCGCGATATCGGCGTGCAGCGGGCCTCGGCGGTCGCCGTATAGGGTAATAAGGGTTTATACCTATCATTAATGCCACTTAATTGACAATTAATCGCTCTAGAATGGTTTCCTTCAACTTCCCGTGCCCAAACAGGTAGCGGGTTGCCAATAAGGAAGCGACTGTCGATCAAGCTTCCACTTTTCTTTACGTTTGTCTCTCGCATTGTTAACAGGAGCGTGCCCGATGTCCGTATTTGCCCCCGAAAAACTCGCCGCCGATTATCAATCCGGTATCGCCGCCTGGTTCGCGATCGCCCGTCCGGCGATCCACGGCTTCGAGGCCGTCGTCGAACTCAACCTGCAAGCGGCCCGGACGGCGCTCGAGGAATACGAGGACAAGCTGAAGAACGCGTTCAACGCCAACAACCCGGCCGCGGGTTTCGCGCAACAGGTCGCCGCGCCGCAGGAAGCGGCCGGCAAGGCCGTGTCGTATGGGCGCCATTTGTTCGACATCGCGGTGTCGACGCAGTCCGAATGGGCGAAGGTCGCGCAGGCGCAGTACGAACAGAACGACAAGCGCCTGAAGGACGTGCTCGGCGAACTGTCGAAGCACGCGCCGGCCGGCTCGGCGCCGGTGGTGGCCGCGCTGAATTCGGCGCTGTCCGCGGCGAGCGCCGCGGCCGACTCCGTGCGTGCGGCGACGGGCCAGGCGATCGAAGCGGCGCAGAGCGGCTTCGATGCGGTCAGCGAAACGGCCACGCGCGGCGCCAAGCAGACGGCGGCCGCCGCCCGCAAGGACGCAGCGGCTGCGCGCGAATCGGCTGCGTAATCGCGCAAATGCGCGCATGAAGGCGCGCGTGAATGCGTGTCGCGCGTCGGCGCGACACGATTGATCGGCGCCGGACGGCGCCGGCGCCGCGTGTGCCACGCGGGGGCCGGCAAGCGTCCGGTGCGCCGCAAGACGTCCGTGCGCGGTGCCCGTGCAGCGGTGTGCCGTGCCGCCGGTGCGAACAGGCGCCACCCGTCAAGACCGCGGCGTGCGACCCCGACCCCGACCGCGATTGCGCCGGTTGGCGCGGCGCGTGCCATCGTCACGTGTGATCGCCTCGTGCCGGCGTCACGACGACAAACTGATTTCGATGCAGGGATTGAACA
>NZ_BCPP01000330.1:0-6667 GCF_016586125.1 Burkholderia sp. E168m23 | reverse complement strand
GACGAGCCAGGCACCGCGTGTCGACGAGGCGCGCAACGACCAGCTCTACGAGCTCGACATCGCGTTCGCGGAGATCCAGCGCAACAAGCTGCTGTTCGGGCAGGACATGCCGCCGTGGCTCGTCGACCGGGTGCTGCGCAACCTGCTGATCGACGTCACGGGCAACACGCACCGCAGCGAGTTCTGCATCGACAAGCTGTATTCGCCCGATTCGTCCACCGGCCGGCTCGGCCTGCTCGAACTGCGCGCGTTCGAGATGCCGCCGCATGCGCGGATGAGCATCGTGCAGCAACTGCTGCTGCGCGCGCTGGTCGCGCGCTTCTGGGCCGCGCCGTATACGACGCCGCTCACGCGCTGGGGCACCGCGCTGCACGACCGGTTCATGCTGCCGGAATTTCTTCAGATGGATTTCGACGACGTGCTGGCCGAGTTGCGCGACGCCGGTTTCGCGTTCGATCCGGCGTGGTTCGCGCCGCACTTCGAATTCCGTTTCCCGCTGTTCGGGCAGATCGCGGTGAACGGGATGGAACTGTCGCTGCGCGGCGCGCTGGAACCGTGGCACGTGATGGGCGAGGAGGGCGCGCCTGGCGGCACGGTGCGCTACGTCGATTCGTCGGTCGAACGGCTCGAAGTGCGCGTGACGGGGCTGAACGACAACCGGCACGTCGTGACCGTCAACGGCCGCGCGCTGCCGCTGCAGCCGACCGGCACCGTCGGCGAATACGTCGCGGGCGTGCGCTACAAGGCGTGGTCGCCGCCGTCGGCGCTGCATCCGACCATCGGCGTGCACGCGCCGCTCACGTTCGACATCGTCGATACGTGGCTGCAGCGCTCGCTCGGCGGCTGCCGGTATCACGTCGCGCATCCGGGCGGGCGCAACTACGCGACGTTCCCGGTCAATGCGTACGAGGCCGAGAGCCGCCGGCTCGCGCGCTTCGTCGAGATCGGGCACACGCCGGGCCGGATGGACGTCGCGGCTGCCTCACCGAGCCGCGAATTCCCGTTCACGCTCGACTTGCGGCGGCCGTGAACGATCGATGACGGGGCGGACGACGATGCGCGGTTCGCGACCTCCGGGCCCACCGGCCGGTCGCGGCGCCGCCGGAATGCTAGGATGCGGGCAGATTGCGGTTCCGCACCGCGGCTTGCCGCCCGAATGGCGGCGCGCGTGCGCGGCCGCACCCTGACGACGGAACGACATCGTGCCGCCCATTGACCTCGACCATCCCGCCGCCCTCGACGCGATGCCCACGCTCTTCGATACCGGCGCGCAGCCGGACGCCGCCGAACTGGCCGCCGCGCTCGCGGCGCCGGCCGCCGCCGGCCGTTACGACGAACTGCGCGGCAGCGCGGCCGGCCTGAACGCGCCCGCGCTTGCGCCCGCGTGGCGCAGTTTCTTCACGTCGATCGGCAGCGACGGCGTGGCCGACCTCGACCGCCGCGCCGACGCGCTGCACCGGCGCATGCGCGAGAACGGCCTGTTCTACCAGTTGCACGAGCAGCGTGCCGGCGACGGCGCGGTCGGCCCGTGGTCGCTCGACCTGCTGCCGCTGATCGTCACGCCCGACGACTGGGTCGCGATCGAGCGCGGCGTGCTGCAGCGCGTGCGGCTGCTCAACGCGACGCTGGCCGACCTGTACGGGCCGCAGACGATCCTGGAGCGCGGGCTGCTGCCGCCCGCGCTCGTCACCGGCCACCCCGGCTACCTGCGTGCGATGCGCGGCGCACACGTGCCGGGCGATACGTGGCTGCACGTCGTCGCGTTCGATCTCGCGCGCGGCCCGGACGGGCAGTGGCGGATCGTCGCGCAACACACGCAGGGCGCGGCCGGGCTGGGCTACCTGCTCGAGAACCGGCTGATCGTGTCGCGGCTCTTTCCGCGCGGCTTCCGCGGGCTGCGCGTGCAGCGTCTCGCCTCCGCGTACCGCGCGCTGCTGCAAAGCATGCAGTCGCTGAGCCCCGCCGCGAAGAATTCGCGGATCGTGCTGCTGACGCCGGGGCCGCACAGCGCGACCTATTTCGAGCATGCGTATCTCGCGCGCTATCTTGGCCTCACGCTCGTCGAAGGCGGCGACCTGACCGCGCGCGACAACCGCGTATTCCTGAAGACGCTGAGCGGGCTCGAACCGGTGCACGGCATCCTGCGGCGCGTCGACGACGCGTGGCTCGATCCGCTCGAACTGCGGCCCGATTCGATGCTCGGCGTGCCGGGGCTGTTGCAGGCCGTGCGCGCGGGTAACGTGCTGCTCGCGAATGCGCCGGGCTCGGGCTTCCTCGAATCGCCGGCGATGCTCGGCTTCATGCCGCGTCTCGCGGAAGGCCTGCTCGGCGAAACGCTGACGTTGCCCGCCGTGCATTCGTGGTGGTGCGGCGAGGCGGCCGCGTGCGACGACGCGCTGCCGCGGCTCGCGCGCAGCATCGTCAAGGCATCCTATCCGCCCGACGTGCAGGAGAACGGTGCATTCGAACCGGTGATCGGCGCGCGGCTCACGCAGGCGCAACTGGCGGAATGGCGCGCGCGGATTCTCGCGCGGCCCGAACATTACACGGTGCAGGCGGATCTGCCGCTGTCGCAGGCGCCGACCTGGCCGCGGCCCGATGCACCCGACGGCAACGACAGCGCGCGGATCGTGCCGAAGCCGCTGCTGTTGCGCGTGTTCGCGCTCGCCGACGGCGCGCAGCGCTGGCGGCTGCTGCCGGGCGGGCTGTCGCGGGTCGGCACGCGCGACACGCTGTTCAATGCGCCGATGCCGCATGGCGGCAGTACCGTCGATACGTGGGTGATGACCGAGGGCATCGTTGATTCGACGACGCTGCTGCAGACCCACCTCGGCCCCGACGATCTCGTCGAGCGGCCACGCGCGATCGCGAGCCGCGCGGCCGAGAACCTGTTCTGGCTCGGCCGCTACACTGAGCGCGCGACCAACCTGATGCGCCTGGCGCGTGCCGCGCTCGAACGGCTGCGCGGCGAGGACGACGTCGACAGCCCCGCGCATCTGGAGCTGATCGACACACTGTGCCGCGACACCGGGCTGATCGCGGCCGACGCGCCGAATGCCGTCGATGCGCCGCGCGCGTTCCAGCATGAGCTGGCGACGTCGCTGACGCGCGGCGCCGATCGCACGTCGGGGATCGCGTCGTGCCTGTTCGGCATGCGCGGCGCGGCGGCCGCGATCCGCGAGCGGCTGTCGAGCGATCAGTGGCGGCTGATCGACGACGCGACGCAACTGTTCGCGGACAGCGCAGGGCAGCCGGAGGCGGAGGAGCAGATCGGCAACGAGGCGCTGCAACTGCTGGAACGTCTCGGCCTGCTGCTCGGCGCGATCACCGGCGCGCAGACCGACAACATGACACGCGACGACGGCTGGCGCCTGCTGTCGATCGGCCGGCAGATCGATCGACTCGACTTCCTGTGCAGTGTGCTGAAGTTCGCGTTCGACGAAGGCGCCGTGCATCGGCAGGACGGCTTCGAACTCGTGCTGGAACTGTTCGACAGCACGATCACGTTCCGCTCGCGCTTCCAGCGCGGCTTCGACGTCGCGCCGCTGCTGTCGCTCGTCGTGCTCGATACGGACAACCCGCGTTCGCTCGGCTGGGTCGTGCAGGCGCTGCGCGGCCGGCTGACCAAAGTGGAGCGCAGCGAAGGCTATGCGCTGTCCGAACTGGCCGAGACGGTGCCGGACATCCCCGCGTGGTCGCTGCACGAGCTGTGCGAGACCACCGAAGGCGGTCGGCACGACAAGCTGCTCGCCGCGCTCGATACGACGGTGAAGGCGGTTTGGGATCTGTCGAACCGGATCGGCGAGCGCTATTTCAGCCACGTGCGCGAGGCGGGCAGGACGCTATGGTGACGACGAAAGGCGCGCCCAAAACGCCGGCCGGTTCCGGAAGCGCACGGCAGGCGCCGGCCTCGGCTCCCGTTCCGGCTCCAGTTCCGGCTCCAGTTCCAGCCCAGGCCCAGAGCCAAGGCCAGGCCGCAACGAACGCACCGGCTGCCGCCGCACCGGGCCGGTTGCTGCGCGTCACGCACGACACCGAATACCGTTACGCGGCACGCGTTGAATCCGCGCAGCACCAGGCACGCCTGCAACCGCTCGCGACGCCGCGCCAGCAGGTGCTGTCGTTCTCGCTCGACATCGAGCCCGCACCGGAATCGGTCTGCACCGAACTCGACGCGTTCGGCAATGCACGCGCGTCGTTCGCGCTGAACCTGCCGCACGACACGCTGCTGGTGCGCAGCCGCAGCACCGTGCGCGTGACGCCGCCCGTGTGGTCGCTCGGTGCCCGCGGCGAGCCGCCGCCCGCGATCGCGAACCCGGACGCCGCGCAGGCCACCGCGTGGGAGGCCGTGCGCGACCGCTTGCGGTTCCGCGCGGGGCAGCCTTACGACCCGGCGAGCGAATTCTTGTTCGCATCGCCGCACGTGGCGTGCGACCCCGAACTCGCCGCGTACGCGGCCGCGAGCTTCACGCCGCAACGGCCGCTGGTGCAGGCGGCGTGGGATTTGATGCGGCGCGTGCATGCCGATTTCGCGTACACGCCGAACAGCACCGACATCACGACGTCGGCGCTCGACGCACTGCGGCTACGCAAGGGCGTCTGCCAGGATTTCGCGCACGTGATGATCGGCGCGCTGCGCTCGCTCGGGCTGGCCGCGCGCTACGTCAGCGGCTACCTGCTGACGCAGCCGCCACCCGGCCAGCCGCGGCTGATCGGCGCCGATGCGTCGCATGCGTGGGTCGAGGTGTACGACCCGGCGTGGCCCGAGGATGGCGGCTGGCTGCAACTCGATCCGACCAACGATCGTGCGCCGGGCGACGACTACGTGATGCTGTCCATCGGGCGCGACTACGCGGACGTGACGCCGCTGCGCGGCGTGATCCGCGGCGGCGGGGCGGATCAGGAGCTGAAGGTCGGCGTGACGGTCGAGCCGCTCGATGCGGCTTGAGGGCGCCGCGTGTCGCACTTACGCGCTTTAAGTCTTCGTTAATTCTGCACGCCTAGCATGGTGATGCCGGCAGCGATTCGGACTCCGGTCCGACGCGCCGGCGGCACGCGCGGGTGCGTCGACGTCACGGCGCCGCGCCGTCGCGCGTCGCCATTTCCATGCAACGGCGGCAGACCATGATCAAGCACTTCGACTACACGCTCGGCAACGAGACGATCGCGCTTTGTGCGAGCTTCGGCGCGGGCCCGGCATTCCGCCGCGTGCTCGTGAGCCGCGCGGATTCGATGGAGACGCTCGTGGTGCTCGATGCGCGCGGGCTGTCAGGCTTGCTGAAGGTCGCGACCGAGGAACCGGAAGGGCTGCTCGACGACGCGATCCGCAAGGTCGGTGACGAACAGCTCGTCGAGCAGGCAATCAGCGGCCGGACGATCGTCGAAGCCGCTTTGTGATCGGGCGGCGCGTGAGCGTGCCGGCAGGCACGGCTGCACACGCCGCGTCGTTTCGCGTTGTTCCGTTGCTCAGGCGGCGAACCGGTCCGTCGCCGCGACCAGCGCCTCCAGAATTCCCGGTTCGTTGTACGCATGTCCGGCGCCGGGCACGATTTCGAACGTCGCCTCCGGCCACGCCTTCGATAGCTCCCACGCCGTGCGTGCGGGTGTCGCGATGTCGTAGCGGCCCTGCACGATCACGCCCGGAATGCCGGCGAGCCTATGCGCGTCGCGCAGCAACTGGCCTTCCTCGACGAAGCCCTTGTTCACGAAGTAGTGGTTTTCGATCCGCGCGAACGCGAGCGCGTAGTGGCCGTCCGCGAAGTGCGCGGCGAGCGTGGGATCGGGCAGCAGCGTGATCGTGCGGCCTTCCCAGATGCTCCACGCGCGCGCGGCTTCGAGCTTCGCGGCTTCGTCGTCGCCGGTCAGCCGACGATGGTAGGCGGCCATCAGGTCGCCGCGCTCGGCTTCCGGAATCGGTGCAAGGAAGTCCTCCCAGTGATCGGGGAACAGCCACGACGCGCCTTCCTGGTAGTACCACAGCAATTCCGCGCGACGCATCGTGAAGATGCCGCGCACGATCAGCGCGCTCACGCGTTCGGGGTGCGTCTCGGCGTACGCGATCGCGAGCGCGCTGCCCCACGAGCCGCCGAACACCAGCCATTGCTCGGCGCCGACCATCTCGCGCAGGCGTTCGATATCGGCGACCAGATCCCACGTCGTGTTGTTCTCGAGGCTCGCGTGCGGCGTCGAGCGTCCGCAGCCGCGCTGGTCGAACAGCAGGATGTCGTAGCGCTCGGGATCGAACAGGCGGCGATGGTCGGGGCCGCAGCCGGCGCCGGGGCCGCCGTGCAGGAACACGGCGGGCTTGCCGGCCGGGTTGCCGCAGCGCTCCCAGTAGATGCGGTGGCCGTCGCCGGTGTCGAGGTGGCCGTGGGCGTAAGGTTCGATCGGTGGGTACACAGGCAGGCTCCGGGTGAGGGGCGACAGGGGGCGGACGACGCGCGGGCCGGTGTGCGGGCGGCAAGGTACTGCGAAGCGTGCTGCGCCGCAAAATTCGTTGCGTGGGCATCGGACCGACCGCCGCCGGACAAGGCTTGTCATTATGCCCATTCACCGCGCCGGACGTCGGCACGTTTTGGCGTAATAACTTCGTATAGCATACATTATACGAAGTTATACGACCTTCGTATCGATCGACGATCGCGACGGCGCCGAGTGGAACACCGAT
>NZ_BCPP01000329.1:0-6688 GCF_016586125.1 Burkholderia sp. E168m23 | reverse complement strand
GAGTATGTTGCCGCGATCGTAGACGGACAGGTGGCACGACTGTTCGGCGGCATCCGCGAAGCGCTGCATCGGCGGCAGCGCCTCGGCGATCAGCCGGTTCATCGGCGGATGCCGGTGCGCAAGCGCGAACAGCTTGAGGCTGAGCGTGTAGCGGTCGCCGCCGGTCGAACGCATCACGTAGCGGCGCGCGACGAGACGTTCGAGCATCCGGTAGATTTCGCTCGCGTTACGGCCGAGTTCCTTCGTGATTTCGGTGCGGGTGAGTCCTTCCTTCTGCTCGGACAGGAGTTCGAGAATGTCGAGGCCCTTGTCGAGCGCGGGTGCGCGATAGCGGTCGATAGCGGCCATCGATTCCCGTGCGTCGCAGCCGGGAAGCGGGTCGTTGGTTGTCTGCATTGTCGATGTGAGGTTGGGGGATTACCGTCGATCGGTTGGCGACGCACGCTGGCCGGTTCTGCACGCGTATAGGAGCGGGCCCGCGTATGGCGGTGAAAGCCATTCGTATGAGCTTAGCAATAAACATACGGTGTGCAATGCAGCGTCTTTTTACCGATCATTACCGGACAAGAACGGATGGTCAAACGTTTTCGATGACAGGGGCACCCCGAATAGCCAGTATTCATGCACCGATGGCAGGCGCTGCCCCGAACGACAGCCGATCGATCGGCGCCGGTGCAGCGCGTGCTGCGCCGCAGCGTCGGCAGGCGCACCAATAGTCGGTATCCGTCGCGCGCCATTTCACGGCGCGCGGCCGATGGTACAAAGGCTGGCGGGCCAGCGACGGTGCGGCCGCGCGTGCAGCCGGCCGGCATGGGCCGGCACGCGTCGCGGATGCCGGGCCGTCGTCGCCGATGCGCAGACCGGCGGCCGCCCGTTCGATGCGCGCCCTACTGGCGTACGGCGCCGCGATCGCTGCGCCCGCGCGACCCTCGCGCGTCGACTGCCGCATGCGGCGCCGACGCGTGCAGTCGACGATCGACGATCAGTCCGGCGCGCGGCTGCGAAAGGCTGCGTCGGCCGGTATCCTGTCCCATTCGACAACAGAGGTTAAGCACGATGAAACTGCTTCGCTATGGCCCGTCCGGCCAGGAAAAGCCTGGCATCCTCGACGCGGCCGGCCGGATTCGCGACCTGTCCGCGCATGTGCCGGATCTTGCCGGCGATGTGCTGTCCGACGCCGGTCTCGCGCGGCTGCGCGCCATCGATCCGGCCACGCTGCCGCTCGTGTCCGGCGAGCCGCGCATCGGCGCGTGCGTCGGTCACGTCGGCAAGTTCATCGGCATCGGCCTGAACTATGCCGACCACGCGGCCGAAGCCGGCATGCCGGTGCCGAAGGAGCCGGTCGTGTTCGGCAAGTGGACGAGTTCGATCTGCGGCCCGAACGACGGCATCGATATCCCGAAGGGTTCGGTCAAGACCGACTGGGAAGTCGAGCTGGGTGTCGTGATCGGCGCGAAGTGCAAGGACGTCGACGAAGCGCGCGCGCTCGATTACGTCGCGGGCTACTGCGTCGTCAACGACGTGTCCGAGCGCGAATGGCAGATCGAGCGCGGCGGCCAGTGGGACAAGGGCAAGGGCTTCGACACGTTCGGCCCGATCGGCCCGTGGCTCGTCACGCGCGACGAAGTGCCCGATCCGCAGCGCCTCGACCTGTGGCTCGAAATCGACGGCCACCGTTATCAGAACGGCAATACGCGCACGATGGTGTTCACCGTCGCGCAGCTGGTCGCCTATCTGTCGACCTGCATGACGCTGCAGCCGGGCGACGTGATCACGACCGGTACGCCGCCGGGCGTCGGCATGGGCGTCAAGCCGTCGCCGGTGTTCCTGAAGGCTGGCCAGACGGTGCGCCTCGGCATCGAAGGGCTCGGCGAGCAGTTGCAGCGCACGCGCGACGCGCAATAAGCGCGTGAGCGGCGCGGGTCGGCTCCTGGACGTAGTCACCCGCGCGCTGGCCATGCTGCCCGACCCGTCGGCATGACCGCCGACGATAACCGGCGCGTACCGAACGACGATGTAGCCAAAACCAGGGGCCCGATTCCGCGCGAGGCGGAATCGGGCCCTTGTCGCTTGTTCGCGCCGGTGCGAAGCGGATCAAACGACGTTGTCGAGTTCGCAGTGCGCTTCGAGTCGATATCCGTCGGGGTCGACGACGAACGCCGCGTAGTAGCCCGGGCCGTAGTGTTCGCGCTTGCCGGGCCCGCCGTTGTCCTTGCCGCCGTGTGCGAGCGCGGCACGGTAGAACGCATCGACCTCGACCGGCGACGCGGCCTTGAACGACAGGTGCATCCCCGATTCGGGATCGGCGACGACGGGCCGGGCCGCGTGCTGCAACCACAGCTCGGGCTCGGTCGTGCCGTACCCGATGGCGCTGTCGTCGCTATACAGACGCTTGTAGCCGAGTGCGCCGAGCGCGCTGTCGTAGAAGGTGCGGCTGCGGTCGATATGGGCAACGCCGAATGAAAGGTGGTCGATCATCTTTGGCTCTCCTTGAACTGAGGGGGACGTCAGAACGGCAAACCTGTCTAGAGGCACCATGCCAGCCGCTTGTAGCGAAGCGCGCCGAGCGTGGTCGCCTCGTACGTGCGGCCGGCGACGGTGTGGATAACGCTGAACGAAAAGCGATCGATCATCTGTGTCTCCTTGGATTGAAGGGGCGTCGGTGCAGCGAAGCCTGTTTTTAACCACCATGCCGGTTATGTTAGAAATCGCTTGGGCGCTTGTCAACCGGCATGGTGGTTAGATACGATCGCGTCATGAGCAAAACGCAACCTTCCGTCACGATCGACTGCCTGATCCCGGCGCCGCCCGAGACCTTGAGCCTTGACTTCGCGAACACGCTGTACTGGCGCGGCAGCGATCCGCCGACGGAAACCTTCGGCCGGCTGGACGACTTGCTGACGTGGTGTCGCGAACAGGCGGGCGTGCCGGCCGGTCTGGTCGACGCATGTCGCGTGCCCGACAAGGCGAAAGAGAAGGAGACGGGCGACGAGCCGGCGATGCTTGCGCGGGCGCTCGCGTTGCGCGAGGCGCTATACCGGCTCTTTCACGCGCAGGCGGAGCAACGCGAGCCGCAGCCCGACGATCTCGCGCTGCTCGGCGGCTTCCTCGCGGAGGCGTCGCCGCGCGTTGCGCTGGCGCGCGTGGACGGCCGCTATGCGTGGCGGATCGATGCGTCGGGGGCGACGCTCGCGGGGCTGTTGAGCCCGGTGCTGTGGTCGGCGATCGATCTGCTCGGCGGCGCGCGGCTCGTGAAGGTCAAGCGCTGTGCGAACGATGCATGCCAGTGGCTGTTCATCGACGACAGCAAGAACGGCAGCCGACGCTGGTGCTCGATGTCGTCGTGCGGCAATCGCGCGAAGGCGTATCGCCACTATCACAAGGCCGAATGACGGGGCGGCCCGAACCTCGCACCTATTTCGCCGACAACTTCCGCCATAGCGTCGTCTTGCTGATGCCGAGCATCGCGCACGCGCGGTCGCGGTCGCCGCCGCATGCGTCGAGTACCGCGCGGATCTCGTCGGCTTCCGCGCGACGGCGGCGCGCCTGCAGCGTCTGCGCATCGTCGTCGGCGGCGCCGGCCGCATCGAGCGGCGCGGCGAACAGCTCGGGCGCGATCACGTGCAGCGCACCGGGGGCAAGCGCCGCGCACGCGGCGCCCGGATCGCTTTCGTCGACTGCCTCCGCCAGCTCCACCGCGATCCGCTCGACCACGTTCTGCAGTTCGCGCACGTTGCCGGGCCAGCGGTAGCGCGCGAGCGTCGCTTGCGTCGCGTCGAGCACGCGCAGCGCGTCGTCGGTGTCGCGCACGCGTTCGGCGAGCCGCGGCTCGCGCCGCGCGGCCTGCACGAGCAGTGTCGCCGCGAGCGCGGGAATGTCGGCCGCGCGCTCGCGCAGCGGCGGCAGGCCGATGTTCAGGATGTTGAGCCGGTAATAGAGATCCGCGCGGAACGTGCCGGCCTCGACGGCGGCGAGCAGCGGCCGGTGCGTCGCGGCGATCACGCGCACGTCGATGCGGATCGGCTCGGTCGAGCCGAGGCGAATCACCTCGCGCTCCTGCAGCACGCGCAGCAGCCTGCTTTGCAGCGACGGCGGCATCTCGCCGATCTCGTCGAGAAACAGCGTGCCGCGGTGCGCGGCCTCGAACAGGCCGGTCTTGCCGCCGCGTCGCGCGCCGGTGAACGCGCCTTCCTCATAGCCGAACAGTTCGCTCTCGAGCAGCGCTTCGGGAAACGCGCCGCAGTTGACCGCGACGAACGGATAGCTGCGCCGCGCGGACAGCGCATGCAGGCTCTGCGCGATCATCTCCTTGCCGGTGCCGCTCTCGCCGAGCACGAGCACGGTCGCATCGGATTTCGCGTAGCGGCGCACGAGCTCGCGCACGCGCGTCATCGGCGCCGAGGCGCCGACCACGTCGTCGAGCGCGTAACGGGCGGCGAACTGCTGCGTGGTCGGTTGCGAACGCAACGCGCGATCGAGCCGTTCGACCGCGCGCGATTCCTGGAACGTGAGCACGCTGCCCGACGTGACGCCGCGATCGACCAGCGGCCCGCGATGCACGACGTAACGCACGCCGCGCACGGTCGCGAGCGCGTCGCCGTCCTCGCCGCGTAGCGTGCGCAACTCGGGACGCAGATCGACGAGCGCGCGGCCGACGGCCGCCGCGGGTTCGACCCCGAGCGCCGACGCGAGCCGTTGGTTGATCGCTTCGACGCGGCCGTGCGCGTCGAGCGCGACCACGCCGTCGCGCAGATGTTGCAGCAGGGTATCGAGCCGCTGGCGGCGGAACGCCTCGGCGTGCGTCGCATACGCGACTTCGAGCGCCGTCTCGACGGCCTTGCGCACCGACGCATGCGAATACAGGAACACCGCGCCCATGCCGACGCTGGCCGCGAGATCGGTGACGAGGCCCGGGCCGACGATCGTCTCGATGCCGCGATCGCGCAGGTCGTGCACGCAGGCCTCCGCTTCCTGGGCGGACTGATATGACGCAAACTGCACGTCGAGGCCGTACGCGGCGACGAAGCGGCGCACCTCGGGCGGCGTTTCCCCGGCGCTCACGAGCGCGATCCGCGCTGCGTCGCGCCGCGCGCGCGCCAGCGCCTGCATCACGTCGAAGCCGGTGGGCGACACGACCACCACCGGCACCTGCGCACGCGTTTTCAGGAAGCCGCCGTTCGAGCCGGCCGCGACGATCACGTCGGGGCGCGCGGTGCCGGCCTCGGCGATCGCGCTCAGCGCATCTTCGTAGGCGCGCGTGACGATCCGCACGTCGGCGCGTTCGTCGAATTCGCCGGCGATCTCGCGAAACAGCTCGCGCAGCCGGCTGATGCCCATCGCCCAGATGCGCGGGCGCACGGCGCGGTCGGCCGGGCCGACGGCCTTGGTCGAGGAGAGGTCCATGACGGCCGATTATGCGCGCACGATTTCATTTTTGAAACATGGAATTGCCAAATTGAAATCGACGGGCGATGCAATGCTGAAGGCGCTTGCTTAAGAATCAGTGGGTTAGCGACATTCCGCAAGCTGGCCCGGACCTTGCTGTTATCGGGCATTCCATCAGGAGGCCGTTCATGAGCAATACGCATCTTCAGAGCGCCGGCGCGAAGTTCCGCGCGGCAGTCGCGGCCGAGCAGCCGCTGCAGGTGGTCGGCGCGATCACCGCGTACGCGGCCAAGATGGCGCAGGCCGTCGGCTTCAAGGCCGTGTACCTGTCGGGCGGCGGCGTCGCGGCGAACTCGCTCGGCATTCCCGACCTCGGCATCAGCACGATGGAAGACGTGCTGATCGACGCGACCCGGATCACCAACGCGACCGATCTGCCGCTGCTGGTCGACATCGACACGGGCTGGGGCGGCGCGTTCAACATCGCGCGCACGGTCCGCTCGTTCATCAACGCCGGCGTCGCGGCCGTGCACCTCGAGGACCAGGTCGGCCAGAAGCGCTGCGGCCACCGCCCGGGCAAGGAAGTCGTGCCGATCGACGAAATGGTCGATCGCGTGAAGGCCGCGGTCGATGCGCGTACCGACGACCAGTTCGTGATCATGGCGCGCACCGACGCGGCCGCCGCGGAAGGGATCGACTCGGCGATCGAGCGCGCGGTCGCGTACGTCGAAGCCGGCGCGGACATGATCTTCCCGGAAGCGATGAAGACGCTCGACGACTACCGCCGCTTCAAGGCCGCCGTGAAGGTGCCGATCCTCGCGAACCTGACCGAGTTCGGCTCGACGCCGCTGTTCACCGTCGACGAACTGCGCGAGGCGAACGTCGACATCGCGCTGTACTGCTGCGGCGCGTATCGTGCGATGAACAAGGCCGCGCTGAACTTCTACGAGACGCTGCGCCGCGACGGCACGCAGAAGGCGGCCGTACCGACAATGCAGACGCGCGCCGAGCTGTACGACTTCCTCGGCTATCACGAATACGAGCGCAAGCTCGACGAACTGTTCGCGCAGGGCAAGAAGTAACGCGGCCCGCACCCCCCGATACCCATTGGAGAAGGACAACATGAGCGAGACGAAAGACGCAGCAGCACCGGCCGCCGCAGGCGCATTCAAGCCGAAGAAGTCGGTGGCGCTGTCGGGCGTGACGGCCGGCAACACCGCGCTGTGCACGGTCGGCAAGACCGGCAACGACCTGCACTATCGCGGCTACGACATTCTCGACGTCGCCGAATCGTGCGAATTCG
>NZ_BCPP01000328.1:0-6720 GCF_016586125.1 Burkholderia sp. E168m23 | reverse complement strand
GTCGATCGTGATGCGGCCGCCCGACACGTCGTACAGGCGCTGGATCAGCTTGATGAACGTCGTCTTGCCCGACCCCGAATGACCGACGAGGCCCACGCGTTCGCCGGGCGCGATCCGCATCGAGAAATCGTCGTACAGCGGCACCGGATGGTTGCCGTAGCGGAACGTCACGTGCTCGAAGCGGATCTCGCCTTGCCCGATCCGGATCGCCGGCGCCCCGGGACGATCGTCGATGCCGAGCGGCTGGCGTTCGAGCGCGACGAGTTCCTCCATGTCGTTCACCGAGCGCTGCAGGTTGCGGATGTGCATGCCGACGTCGCGCAGGTAACCCTGCAGCATGAAGAACATCGTCAGCGCGAACGCGATGTCGCCGACGCTCGCTTCGTCGTTCATCCACAGCCGCAGCGCGACGCCGATCATCGCGGCCTGCATCGCGACCAGCATCGCCCCCTGCAGCCCGCCGTTGAACGTGCCGCGCACCCACGTGCGGCGCGTGCGCTGCCGCCACTTGTCGATCACGCGTGCGAGCCGCGCTTCCTCGCGCGTTTCCGCGCCGAACGCCTTGACGACCGCGTTGCAGCTCACGGCGTCGGCGAGCGCGCCGCCCATGCGCGTATCCCACAGGTTGCCGAGCCGCGCGGCCGGCGCGACGATGCCGAGCGACACCGCGACCGTCACCGCGATGTACAGCAGCGAACCCGCGCCGACGACGAGCCCCATCACGGGCCAGTGGGTGCCGAGCAGCACGGTCGCGCCGACCAGCATCGCGACCGACGGCAGCAGCGCGATCAGCACGGTGTCGTTGAGCAGGTCGAGCGCCCAGATCCCGCGCGTGATCTTGCGCACGGTCGAGCCCGCGAAGCTGTTCGCGTGCCAGTCGGTCGAGAAGCGCTGCACGCGGTGGAACGACGCGGCGGCGATCTCGCTCATCATCTTCAGCGTGAGCGTGATGATGTTCAGGTAGACGCCCTGGCGCAGCACCGTCGCGCCGATGCCGAGCGCGGCGAGCGTGCCGAACGCGACGAGGGCCGAGTGCCACGCGGCGGCGCGGTCGGTCAGGCCGGTCGACAGCGCGTCGACGAGGCGGCCGGCGAACAGCGGCGTGAGGACGTCGGCGAGCGCGGCGAGCAGCGCGAGGCTCGCGACCGTGGCGATGCGCGCCGGCTGCTTGCGCCAGTAACGGATGGTGAAGCCGAAGACGGCCTGGAATGCCTGGCCGCCCAGATGGGAGGTTTTTCTGGTCATGTATCGTTGCCCGGCGCATCGCGCGACGGGACTTTCCGGTTCGGAGAACGTCGAAAACGCAACAGCCGGGCCGCGCGAAACACGCGGGCGGAGCGAAACGGGCTGTCGGGAAAAGCGCGGCTGACGGGTTAGAGGAAAACTCGGGAGCCGGCGCGGACGGCGGGCTGGATCAGCTGCGCCGCGAGACCACGTTCGGGAAGGTGGCTGGCATTCGGAACATCTGCACCTCCCTGAAGTGAACGGTTGAATGAAAGGACGCCGAAAAGACGTGCTGCGATTTTATCAGGAGTGTCACGCGCGCCGCAACGTCTGACGAATGCGGCGTTGCAGCGTCGATACGGTTAGTATTCAGGGTTTTGGCCCCTTTTCGCGTACGTTCGACGTGGCGGCTGGGGGCCGGGGGCCGGTGGGCGCATCGATTACACTTGCGCGTCCGCGGCGCGCGACGATGCGGCCCGCACAGATTCACTCCGAACCATTCCCGAGGAAACGATGAGCGACGTTCAGCAAGGCATCCTGGCTCCGATCGATACGGCAGCCCGATACCTCACTTTCACGATGTCGAATGACGGCAATATCGCCGCGGCGCTGGCCGCGCTGCGCGAGATCGTCGACGGACGCGACACGGTCGTCGGGTTCGGACACGCGCTGGCCGCCTGGCTCGGGCATTCGGTGCCGGGCCTGACCGAGTACCCGGCGTTCGCGGTGAACGACCGCACGCTGCCGAGGACGCCGGCCGACGTGTGGGTCTGGCTGCGCTCGGACGACCGCGGCGAGATCGTACTGCGCGCGCGGGAGATCGAACGCGCGCTCGCGCCGGCGTTCACGCTGCAGGAGGCCGTCGACGGCTTCCGCTATTCGAACGATCGCGACCTGTCCGGCTACGAGGACGGCACCGAGAACCCGGAAGGCGACGACGCGGTGGCCGCGGCGATCGTGACGGGGCAGGGCGCGGGGCTCGACGGCTCGAGCTTCGTCGCGGTGCAGCAGTGGGTACACGACTTCGACCAGATGGAGCGCATTCCGTCGGGCGAGATGGATCACATCATCGGGCGCCGCCGTTCGGACAACGAGGAACTCGACGACGCACCCGAATTCGCGCACGTGAAGCGCACCGCGCAGGAAAGCTTCGAGCCCGAGGCGTTCATGCTGCGCCGTTCGTCGCCGTGGTCGGACACGCGCCGCGCGGGCCTGTACTTCGTCGCGTTCGGCTGCTCGTTCCGCGCGTTCGACGTGCAGATGCGCCGGATGAGCGGCGCGGAAGACGGCATCGTCGACGGCCTGTTCCGCTTCACGCGGCCGCTGACGGGCGCGTATTTCTGGTGCCCGCCGATGAAGGACGGCAAGCTGGACCTCGCCGCGCTGGGACTGTAAGCGTCGGGCGGGATCGATGAACGGGCGGGTCGCGCCGGATGCGCGGCCCGCCCGTTTCGTTTTTCAAGCTTTCAAGTGGCAGTGCGTATGGCCTGCCGCGTGCGTCAGTTCAACGTCGTTTCGATCCGCGTGCCGCGCTTGATGAACTGCGTCACCGGGGTTTTCTCGCAGATTTCCGTGAGACGCTGGCGTTGCGCGTCGTCGAGCGGGCCGTCGAGCGTCACGACGCGGCGCACGTACTGCACGCCTTCGCGATCGGCATGCAGTTCGGTGCGCACCGCGATGCGCGCGGCCGGCCACGTCTTGCGCTGCATGTACATACGCAGCGTCGCGGCCGTGCATTGCGCGAGCCCGGCGAGCACGAACTCGTACGGCGCCGGCCCGCGATCCTGGCCGCCTTCGCGCGGCGCTTCGTCGCCGGTCAGTGTGTGCGTGCCGGCCTGTAACTGGACGACGTAGTCGGGCGCATCGGCATCGAGGACGGCGGCGGCGTGGATGAGCGACATGGCGAGTCTCCGGTAAGCGGATCAGGGAAAGCGGGCGCCGGGTGGCGGCGTGCAGCCGTCAGCATACCGTCCCGGCCGCGCGGGCGTGCGCTGCGTGCTACGCGTCGGCGATGCCGGCGCTGCTGCGCACGAGCGTGGCGATGCGTTCGCGCACCCACTGATGTGCGCGATCGGTGTCGCGCGACTCGTGCCAGTACGCGAGCAGCGGGAACGGCTTGAGCCGCAGCGGCAGTGGCCGCACGACGATCGGCAGCAGCGCGGCCATGCGCAGCGCATAGGTGTGCGGCAGCGTGACGAGCAGGTTGCCGGCCGCGGCGATCTGGCAGGCGGCGAAATAGTGCTGGCAGGTGAGCCGGATGTCGCGGAAGCGTCCGTCGTTGCCGAGCAGGACGTCGAGCGATTGCGGCTCGCCGAGCGACGACACGGCGATATGCTGCGCCGCGAAATAGTCGCCGCGTCGCAGCGGGTCGTGCGCGAGCGGATGATCGCGGCGCAGCGCGACGACGAGCGAATCGTCGAGCAGGTGTTCGGTGGCGATGCGCGGGCCCGTCTGCACGCGACGGTCGACGACGAGATCGAGGTTGCCCGACGCGAGTTCGCGTTCGATGTCCGGTACCGCGATGCGGCGGCTGACGAGCCGGAGGCCCGGCGCTTCGTCGGCGAACGCGGCGACGATGCGCGGCAATGCGATGGATTCGAGCACGTCGCGAATGCCGACCGCGATACTCAGGTCGAGCGTCGCGGGATCGAAGGCGGACGGATCGCGTGCGGTACCTTGCAAGCCTTTCAGATGCAACTGCACGTCCGCGATGATCGACCGCGTGCGCTCGGTAGGCACCACACGGTTGCCCTGACGTACGAACAGCGGATCGTCGAAATGCGCGCGCAGCCGGTTGAGCGCATGCGTGACGGCCGGCTGCGTGAGATGCAGCGCACGGGCGGCCGCGCCGATGCCGCCGTGCACGTAGACGGCGTCGAGCACGCGAAACAGGTTCAGGTCGAGACGGTGATCGGCGGGCACGGAGCGCGGGCGGCGAGGTGAAGGACGGATCGATTCTAAAGGATGCGTGGGCAACCGATGCGCCGGTTGGCATGCGTGGCGATCGTGCGCGTTCGATGCGTGTCGATGCGTGTCGATGCCGTTCGCGCCAATACGCGAGCATCCGTTTGACCGATGCGCAACGCAATCGAACACGCATGTCATTACGCATGACGGCCGCAATAATCGGCCGCATCGCCTATGCATTTCCGTGCCGGCATACCAGCGGCGCACGCCAGCCTGTAGTAATCCGCCATCATGCTGTCCCGGTCGGCCATTTCGCGCCAAAGGCGCTACCCGTTCGGCTAAGATGCCGTCGCTTCATATTTCGGGATAGCCGTCCTGTCGCACGCATTCAAACCAAATATAAGCCTGACAGTTCGACGGTATTAGAAGAAGTCGAACGAGTCGGGGGCTTGGCCAGTGAATGCAGCAGATCAGCGGTGGGTCGTTATCTATTTGAGTACGGGGTTTTCGTTGGCCCAGGCCGCGCGCCTCGGCGAAGCCTTCAACCTGGCGAATCGCCTGCATGCGTACAGCGCGGATTACCAGCTCAAGTACGTATCCGAAAGCGGGGGACTGTTGCAGTCGTCGTCCGGCGTGCGCATCGCGGCCGAGCCGTTCGGCGACGAACATAGCCGCCGTGCGCGCGCGTTCTTTCATCTTCATGGCGAGCGCGCGGCCGTCAATTGGGACGACGCATTGCAGCGGCGCCTGTCCGACATTCGCCAGCATGCGCGCTGGATCGTCGATGCGATGGAGTTGCCCGCGCTCGCCGCCACGCGGCGGCCGTCGTCGTCAATCGACGTGCGGCCCGGCCGGGCCGGGCGCCGCGCCACCACGACGATCGAATTGCAGGCCGGCGAGACCGACGTGTTCGCCGCCGCGCTCGACATGTTTCGCGTCGACCTCGGCGACGGCGCCGCGCAGGAGATCGCCAGCAACATGATGCGGCCGGTCGAGCAGCGCTACGCGCAGTCGATGTGGGCGTTTCGCGAACTGAGCGCGAGCCCGTCGATCCGGATGTCCGCGCAGCGGTTGCGTGCGCAGAGCGTGAACCGCATCTCGATCGCGAACGCCGCGCAGGCGGCCGCGATGAGCGAGCGCAATTTCCTGCGGCGCTTCAAGAAGGAAATCGGCGTGACGCCGACCGAGTTCGTCCAGCACGTGCGGCTCGAGCGGGCGTGCCACATGCTGATCCATACGACGCTGCCGGCCGACAAGGTCGCGCGGCGCACCGGCTTCGGCAGCGGCGAGCGGCTCGCGAAGCTGTTTCGTCAGCGGCTGTTGATGTCGCCGACCGAATTTCGCGTCGCCGAGCGGGAAAAGATCCTCGCGCACGGCGCGGCGTCGCCCGATCCTGACGAACGGCTTGCCGCCGCGTGTTGCGACGGCGACGGGGCGGATTGCGACGCCTGCGTGGCCGCGCGCGGGAAAACGGGACGGATACCCGTAAAATCGACGGATCGCGATCTCGATTCCCGGTTTCCATGCCCTTCCTCCCCACTACCGCCACCGCCCCTTTCTGCCCGTCGGAAGTAAAGGGCAGCATCACGATCGACGCCGCCGCGCCGCGCTGGCAGAAGCTCAGGCGTTTCTTCGGCCCCGGCCTGCTGGTCGCGATCGGCTACATGGACCCCGGCAACTGGGCGACGGATATCCAGGCCGGCTCGCAGTTCGGCTATTCGCTGCTGTGGGTCGTCGCGTTCTCGAGCCTTGCGGCGATCTTCCTGCAGATGCTCGCGGCGCGGCTCGGCCTCGTCGCGGGCAAGGATCTCGCCCAGGCGAGCTACGAGCGCTACGGCCGGTTCGGCCGCGTCGTGCAGTGGATCACCGCCGAAGTGTCGATCATCGCGTGCGACATCGCGGAGGTGCTCGGTTGCGCGCTCGCGTTCAAGCTGCTGCTCGGCGTGCCGCTCGCGTGGGGCGTCGTGCTCACCGCGCTCGACACGGTGATCGTGCTCGGCCTGCAGGGCAAGGGCTTCCGGCAGATCGAGGCGATCGTGCTCGGGCTGATCGCGACGATGGCGTTCTGCTTCGTCGCGCAGGTGGCGATCACGCCGCCCGACTGGCATGCGGTGGTGGGCGGCCTCGTGCCGGGCGACCCGGGCCACGACCGCAAGGATGCGATCGTGCTCGCGCTCGGCATCGTCGGCGCGACGATCATGCCGCACAACCTGTACCTGCATTCGTCGGTCGTGCAGACGCGGCACGTCGTCGGCGGCGCGCGCGGGGTGATCCGCGACACGCTGGCGCTCGTGCGCATCGATACCTGCGTGTCGCTGTTCGTCGCGATGCTCGTCAATGCGGCGATCCTCGTCGTCGCGGGCGCGGCATTCCATGCGACGGGCCAGCACAACGTGACCGACATCGAGCAGGCGTACCGGCTGATCACACCGATCGCGGGCGGCGCGGCCGCGCTGTTGTTCGGCATCGCGCTGCTCGCGTCGGGGCAAAGCTCGACGCTGACCGGCACGATCGCCGGCCAGGTCATCATGGACGGCTTCCTGCATACGAAGATCCCGTGCTACCAGCGCCGGCTGATCACGCGCGGGC